>JAHFOZ010000371.1 GCA_023261405.1 Planctomycetota bacterium | reverse complement strand
CTCGAGGACGGAGGCGGCGGTCGGGGGCCGCGGGGCCGCCTTCGCCGTCTCCAGGGAGCGGTTCAGGCTCACGAAGGCACAGGCGGAGACTCCCAGGAGGGCCAGCACGAAGGCCAGCAGGGCCCACTCCACGATGGGCAGCCAGCGGCGCTTCTGCGGGCCCACCGCGCCGGCGGCCGGGGGCGCGACGTGCGGGGTGAAGCGGCGGAGCCCGCCACGGGCCGTCATCTCGAGCGCGGGGGCGCCGGAAGAGACCAGCTTGATGAGGAACGCCTCTTTCGCCCTCTGCAGGTCGGCGGCCAGCTCCCGCATGTCCGGGTAGCGGGCGTCGCGGTCGATCGAGAGGGCGCGCTTGCAGATGGCGTCCAGCTCGGCGGGGACGACGGGGTTGAGTTCGCTGGGCAGGTCCATGCCCAGGGGCAGCTCGCCCGTGAGCATCTCGTAGAGCACCACGCCGAGCGAGTAGATGTCCGCGCGGGAGTCCACCTGGCGGCCCGGCATCATCTGCTCCGGGGCCATGTAGAAGAGCGTGCCGGACATGATCCGCACGCCGCTCGTGCGCGCGTTCTGCGAGATGACGATCTCGCTCTGCCCGCGGCCGGGGAACATGCCCAGGCCGAGGTCCGTGAGCTTCACGTAGTGGAGGAGCGCCTTCCCGCGGTTCGAGACGTCGACGCGCTTCTTCTCGACGAGGATGTTCTCCGGCTTCACGTCCTTGTGGACCACGTTTTTCCCGTGCGCGAAGGCCAGGGCCTCGCAGACCTGCACCGCGATGTCGATCGCGTAGGGCGGGGGGAGGATCCCGTCCTCCAGCATGAGCTGGCGGAGGTTTTTCCCGTCCACGAACTCCATCATGAAGTAGGGCGGGTCGTTCTGCGTGTTGAGGCCGATGGTCTTGACGATGTTGGGATGGTCCAGTTCGTGCTGGAAGACCGCCTCCTGCTTGAGGCAGTCCATGCGCTCGGGGGAGGTGGGGATCTTGATGGCGACGAACTTCCCGGGGATCTGCGCGTGCTCGGCCTTCCAGACTTCGCCGAAGCCGCCCTCGCCCAGCTTCTCGACCAGGGTGTATTCGGAGACCCGGTCGCCTTTTTTGACCGCGCGGTACGCCATACGTGCTCCGTCAACGCCCGATGTTCAAGTCTACCACGACCCGGGGCGCTGTCAACGCGCCCTGTTTATGGAACGCCGTTGACAGCCGGTCCGCCGGCCCTACACTTACTAGACGTGAAGGGTCCCCCGGATTCCCGCAGCCGCCTCGCGTTCGCGCGTGCGAAACGCGTGATCCCCGGCGGCGTCAATTCCCCCGTGCGCGCCTACGGGGCGGTGGGCGGGACGCCGCCCTTCATCGCCACCGCCCGCGGCTCGCGGGTGACGGACCTGGATGGGCGCGAGTACGTCGATTACGTCGGCTCCTGGGGGCCGCTCATCCTGGGGCACGCCGCCCCCGGGGTGGTGCGCGCGGTGACCGAGGCCGCCCGGCGCGGGACCTCCTACGGCGCCCCCACGGCGGCCGAGGCGGAGATGGCCGAGCTTCTCGTCGCGGCGATCCCTTCGATGGAGAAGGTGCGCCTCGTCTCCAGCGGAACCGAGGCCTGCATGAGCGCGCTCCGCGCCGCCCGCGCGTTCGCCCGGCGGGACGGCGTGGTGAAGTTCGAGGGCTGCTACCACGGCCACTCGGATTCGATGCTCGTCAAGGCCGGCTCCGGCCTCGCCACCTTCGGCGTTCCCACGAGCCCGGGGGTCCCGGCCGACCTCGCGCGCCACACCCACGTGCTGCCCTACAACGATCTCGACGCCGCGCGGGCGCTCGTCCGTTCGAAGTGGCGCTCGCTGGCCTGCATCATCGTCGAGCCCGTGGCGGGGAACATGGGCGTGGTCCCGCCGGCGCCGGGGTTTCTCGAGGGGCTCAGGCTCCTCACGGCGAAGTACGACCTCTTGCTCGTCTTCGACGAGGTGATCACGGGGTTCCGCCTCTGCTACGGCGGGGCGCAGACGCTCTTCGGCGTGAAGCCCGACCTGACCTGCCTGGGCAAGATCATCGGCGGCGGCCTCCCGGTGGGCGCGTACGGCGGCCGGAAGGAGATCATGGCGCTGATCTCGCCGGACGGCCCGGTCTACCAGGCCGGGACGCTCTCGGGGAACCCGCTGGCGGTCGCGGCGGGCCTCGCGCAGCTCAGGGCGCTCCGCCATCGCCCGGAGATCTACGCGAACCTCGAGGACCTGTCGGCGCGGCTCGAGCCGGCCTTCCGGGGCCTGACGGTGAACCGCGTGGGGTCCCTGATCACCCCGTTCTTCACGCGGGGGCCCGTGACGGACTGGCCGTCCGCCGCCCGCTCCGACACCCGCCGCTTCGCGCGCTTCCACCGCGCGATGCGCGCCCGGGGCATCCTCCTGCCGCCGTCGCAGTTCGAGGCCTGGTTCGTGAGCTTCGCCCACACGAAGGGCGACCTCGACCGCACGGTCGCGGCGGTCCGCGCGTCCCTCTCCTGACCGGCCGGGAGCCCTCTGTAATATTATCCTTTTAATAAGGACACTTATCATATACTATATCCTCCATGGAAGGACAACTTAGGGACATCATCCGCCAGAAGGTCGCCGACGCGCTGGCCTTCGAGCCTCCCCCGCTCACCCGGCGGGACGTGCGCCTCCCCGGGATCCCGCGGAAAGCGCGCGCCGTGGTGGGGATGCGGAGGGCGGGGAAGACCTGCTTCCTCCACCAGTGCCTGGCCGACCGGCGGGCGGCGGGCGCGCCCCGGGAGGCGCAGATCTACTTCAGCTTCGAGGACGAGCGTCTGGCCGGCCTGGAGGCGGCCCAGTTGAGCTGGGTGCTCGAGGAATACTACACCCGCTGCCCACAGTTCCGCGACCGCCGGCAGGTGACGTTCTTCTTCGACGAGATCCAGGTCGTCCCCGGCTGGGAGACCTTTGTCCGCCGCATCCTGGATTCGGAGAAGGTCGAGGTCTTCGTGAGCGGCTCGTCGGCGAAGATGCTGAGCCGCGAGGTGGCGACGGCGCTGCGCGGCCGGGCCACGGAGACGGTGATCTACCCGTTCAGCTACCGCGAAGTTCTGGGGCACCAGGGGATCGAGGCCCCGGAGGATTCGAAGTTCGTTCCCAAGGCGCAGCGCTCCCGGCTGGAGCGCGCCTTCCTGGACTATCTCGCCTCGGGCGGGTTCCCGGAGGCGCAGGGGCTCTCCGCCGGAGACCGCGTGAATCTCCTGCAGGGATACGTGGACGCCTGCGTGTTCCGTGACGTCGTCGAGCGCCATGGCGTGACCAACGTCGTGGCGCTGCGCCGGCTGGTGCGGCAGCTGCTCGGCGCGGCGGGCGGGCGATTCAGCGTGAACAAGTTCTACAACGACCTGCGCTCGCAGGGCGTGGCCGTGTCCAAGGACTCGCTGCACGAGATGCTGGCCCACCTCGAGGATGCCTTCTTGGTGCGGCGGGTCCCCCTGGCGACGGACTCGGAGCGCCGCCGGCAGGTGAACCCGGCCAAGGCCTATCCCGTGGATCCCGCGCTCATCGCGGCGTTCGACCGGAGCGGCAAGGCCAACCTCGGCCATGCGCTGGAGACGGCGGTGCTCCTCGAGCTGGAGCGCCGCGATTGCGGGGCCTCCTACGTGGATACCCCCGGCGGCTTCGAGGTGGATTTCCTCTCCAGGGAGCCGGACGGGAAGCGGACGCTCGTCCAGGTCTCGGCGGACCTCTCGGACAAGTCCGTGCGTGACCGGGAGTTCAGGGCGCTGGCGGACGCCCTGCCGTCCCACCGGGGGGCCAAGGCCCTTCTCCTCACGCTCACCGGCACGGACGTCCAGCTGGCGCGTGCGGATGCGCCTGCTGGCGTGACCGTCCGGGCTGCCTGGGAATGGATGCTGGAAACCTGAGGCGAATTTCATCCTCGCGTTTCCGGCGCGGGCTCCCTAGAATCGACCCTCCCATGGGAAAGATCTTCATCGAGACCTACGGCTGCCAGATGAACGTGCTGGACAGCGACCTCATCCGCTCGAGGATGGCCTCGCAGGGCTGGTCCTCGACGGAGCACAAGGAAGAGGCGGACCTCATCCTCTTCAACACCTGCTCGGTGCGCGAGCATGCCGAGGAGCGCGCGCTCTCGAACGCGGGGATGGTCCGGAAACTCAAGAAGGAGAAGCCGGGGCTCGTCGTCGGCATCGTGGGGTGCATGGCCCAGAACCGGCAGGACCGGCTCTTCGAGCAGTTGCCCCACGTCCAGCTCATCGTGGGGCCCCGCCACATGGGCGCCATCCCGCGCCTGGTGGAGGAGATCCGCGCCACGGGGACGCGCCGCATCGCCGTCGAGGACTTCGACGACGAGTTCATCGACGGCGCCGAGGCCGTGCAGTCCCGCGCCGGCGGCGCGCAGGCCTACGTCAAGGTCATGGAAGGCTGCGACCTCTCCTGCACCTTCTGCATCGTCCCCACGACGCGCGGCGCCGAGGTGAGCCGGCCGCCGGAGCGGATCGTCGAGGAGGTCCGGCGGCTGGCGGGGCAGGGGACCGTGGAGGTCACGCTCCTCGGCCAGACCGTGAACTCCTACGGCAAGGGGCTCAAGCCGGTCATCGACCTCGGCGGGCTGCTCCGCCTCCTGAGCGGAGTCGAGGGCCTCCGGAGGATCCGCTTCATCACCTCGCACCCGTCTTTCGTGAGACCTTCCCTGGTCGAGGCGATGCGCGACCTCCCGAAAGTCTGCAAGTACCTCCATTTCCCGGCGCAGTCGGGCTCGGACCGCATCCTCAAGGCGATGCGGCGGGGCTACTCGGTCGCGCGCTACCTCGAGCTCTGCGACACGCTCCGCCGCGAGGTCCCGGGGATCGAGCTGGCGAGCGACTTCATCGTGGGCTTTCCGGGAGAGACGGCTGAGGACTTCCGCCGGACGGTGGACCTTATGGAGAGGGTGCGCTTCCAGAACGCCTTCGTCTTCAAGTACTCGCCCCGGCCCGGGACCGATGCGGCCGCGCTTCCCGACGACGTCCCCGAGGAGGAGAAGAAGCGGCGCCACCAGGAGCTCCTCGAAGTGCAGGAGCGGATCTCACGGGTGAAGAACCAGGCGAGGATCGGGCGGCGCCTCGAGATTCTCGTCGAGGGACCGAGCAAGCGCGAGGGCCGCCAGACCGGACGGACGGACGCGCACCAGATCGTGAACTTCGAGGCCGGCCGCGACCTCCGGGGCAGCTTCGCGACGGTCGAGATCACGGGCGCGACCGCGCTGTCCCTGGCGGGCCGGCTTGCATGAGACGAGCCGAGGACGAACGCTTCATGAGGCGGGCCCTCGAGCTCGCCGCCCGGGCGGGCGCGCGCACCGCCCCCAACCCGCTCGTGGGCGCGGTCCTGGTCCGCAGGGGCCGCATCGTGGGCGAGGGCTGGCACCGCGCCTTCGGGCGCCCGCACGCCGAGGCGGAGGCCC
>JAHFOZ010000370.1 GCA_023261405.1 Planctomycetota bacterium | reverse complement strand
TATGCGTCGTGGTCCCGCGTCCCCGCGGCGGAGCGCGCGGCGGTCCTCTTCCGAGCTGCAGCCCTCATGAGGGAGCGGCGCTGGGAACTCGACGCGACGCTCGTCCTCGAGATCTCGAAGTCCTGGGCCGAGGCCGACGCCGACACCGCGGAAGCGATCGACTTCTGCGAGTACTACGGTCGAGAGATGCTCCGGCTCGCGGAGGGCGGGCCCGTCACCCCCGTGGCAGGCGAGCGCAACCGGCTCGACTATCTACCGCTCGGGGTCGGGATCGTCATCTCGCCGTGGAATTTCCCCTGCGCGATCCTCGCCGGCATGGCGGCCGCCGCGCTCGTCACGGGGAACACGGTCGTGATGAAGCCCGCATCGGTCGCGCCGGTGACCGGCTTCAAGGTCTTCGGGATCCTCGAGCAGGCGGGCCTCCCGCCGGGCGTGCTGAATTATCTCCCCTGTTCCGGCGGCGAGGTGGGCGACCTCCTCGTGGACCACCCGCTTACGCGCTTCGTCTCCTTCACCGGCTCGCGCGACGTGGGCGTGCGCATCCACGAGCGCGCCGCGAAGGTCCGCCCCGGCCAGCGCTGGCTCAAGCGCGTGGTGGCGGAGATGGGCGGCAAGGACGCCATCGTCGTGGACGAGGACGCCGACCTCGAGGCCGCCGCGACGGGCATCGTCCAGTCGGCCTTCGGATTCCAGGGCCAGAAGTGCTCCGCCTGCTCGCGCGCCATCGTGGTGGACCGGGTCTACGACCGCGTGCTCGACCTCGTGCGCGCGAAGACCCGGGACCTCGTCGTGGGCGACGTGCGGGACCCCAGGACCCAGGTGGGCGCCGTGGTGGACGAGCGCCAGATGAAGAAGGTGCTGCGGTACGTGCAGCTCGGAAAACGCGAGGGCCGCCTCGTCGCGGGCGGGAAGCGCGCGATCGGCGGGGGCTGGTTCGTCCAGCCCACCGTGATCGCCGACGTGAAGCCCTCCGCGCGGATCGCCCAGGAGGAGATCTTCGGCCCCGTGCTGGCCGTCCTTCGCGCGAGGGACGGCGACGACGCGATCCGCATCGCCAACGACTCCGAGTACGGCCTCACGGGCGCCTTCTACGGCCGCGCCCGCCTGGACCGCGCCCGCGAGGAGTTCCACGTGGGCAACCTCTACCTGAACCGGAAGTGCACGGGCGCCCTCGTGGGGGCCCACCCCTTCGGCGGCTTCAACATGAGCGGCACCAACTCCAAGGCCGGCGGCCCCGACTACCTGCGCCTCTTCCTCGAGGCCAAGGTGGTCAGCGAGCGGGTGGTGTAAGTATGTCCAACCAATTCGCTAGCATCGGATTCACCACCCAGGCACCAAGACACCAAGTTGCCCCTTGAACGTCTTGGTGTCTTGGTGCCTGGGTGGTTGGAAACATGCTGATGTATCCACTTGGACTCACGGGGTACCGCGCGCTGAACCCTCAGGCGCCCCGGAGCGGGGCCACGTCCACCGGCGCGGCTGCGCCCTGCGGAATCGGCACGCCCTGGAGCGGGCCGCCGCACCCCACGCAGCGCTCGTCCGGGATCTCGCGCACCACGTGGAAACAACCGGCGCAGGCGCAGGGATCGAGGGTCGCCTCGAACGCGGCGTGCGCCTGCAGCGTGCCTTCGGGCGAGAGGCCGCCGGGCTCACCGCGGCGCCGCGCGGTTTCCTTCACCGCGAGCACGAACGACTGATCCTCCCGGGAGTTGAACCAGCGGTACGCGCCGCAGCCGCCGCAGCGGGCGTGCCAGACGAACTCGTTGCCGCAGGAGGCCTCGGGCAGGAGGAGCGGGTTGGGACGGCCGCATCCGGGGCAGGCCACGTCCACCGCAAGCCGCCGTATGGAACCCATGGGTGCAGTGTAGTATAATCCGCGCTTCGTGCTCAAGGTGGGGAAGAAGGGTCCGGCCGCGCTCGCCACCGAGGTCGCGCTCCCGCGCGACCTGGGGAGCTATTTCCCCACCGTCGCGCGCCACCCCTTCCCCTTCCTCCTCGAGAGCGCCGCCGGCGGCCGGCACAGCTTCCTCGGCTCGAACCCTTACGCCGCCCTCGTCGCCCGCGGCGACCGGCTCTCCCTCTGGCGCGAGGGGATCGAGAAGACCTTCCGCGGGAATCCCTTCGACGTCCTTGCGGAACTCCTCGCGGAACGCAGGGCGGAGAACGACCGCTCCCTCCCCTTCCCCTGCGGCGCCGCCGGGGCCTTCGGGTACGACCTCGGCCGCCACCTGGAGAGGCTCCCGCACCGCGCGGAGGACGACCTCGACTTCCCCGACCTGGTCCTGGGCTTCTACGATCGGGTCGTCATGGTGGACCACCAGGAGGGCAAGGCCCGGATCGTGGAACTGGCCGGCCGGGCCTCGAAGCGCGCGATCGACCCGCGCGTCTACGACGAGGCCTTCGGCGGCGCCGGGATCGCCGGCCGCGGCGCGAACTTCACCCGCACGCGCTACCTCGCCGCCGTGGCACGCATCAAGGAGTACATCGTCGCCGGCGACGTCTACCAGGTCAACCTCGCCCAGCGCTTCCACGCGCGCGTCGAGCGGCCGCCGTTCGAGGTCTACCGGGCGCTCCGCGAGGCGAGCCCCGCCCCCTACGCGGCGTACCTCGAGTTCGGCCGCCGCGCCCTCCTCTCGTCATCCCCCGAGCAGTTCCTCGAGCTCAGCGACCGGCGGCTCGTGACGCGACCCATCAAGGGCACCCGCCGCCGCAGCGACGACGCCGACGAGGACGAGCGCCTCCGGCAGGAGCTCTTCGCCAGCCCCAAGGACGACGCGGAGCTCGCCATGATCGTGGACCTGGAGCGGAACGACCTGGGCCGCGTGTGCGAGTACGGCAGCGTGCAGGTCGCGGAGCCCAAGGTGCTCGAAAGCCACGCCACGGTGCATCACCTCTCGGCCGTGATCGAGGGGAAGTTGCGCCGCGGGCTGGGCCCCGTGGACGTGCTGCGCGCGACCTTCCCCGGCGGATCGATCACGGGCGCCCCCAAGATCCGCGCGATGGAGATCATCGACGAGCTGGAGCCCACGCGCCGGGCGTTCTACACCGGCGCGATCGGGCACATCGGGTTCGACGGCAGCATGAACCTCTCGGTGGCCATCCGCACCGTGATGGCCGACGGTCCCGACTTCTTCTTCCACGCCGGCGGCGGCATCGTGGCCGATTCCGATCCGCAGGCCGAGTACGAGGAGACTCTGGTCAAGGCGGCGGCGATGGCGCGCGCGCTCGGGATCTCCGTCGGATGAGCGTCGTCTGGCTGGACGGGAAATTCCTCCCCGAGGCGAAGGCGCTCATCCCTGCCACCGACCCGGGGTTCCTGCACGGGCGCGGGCTCTTCGAGGTCGTCCGCGGATACGACGGCTTCGCGTTCCGCCTCGAGGACCACCTGGAACGCATGCGCCGTTCGGCCAGGCACTTTGGCCTGCGCTTCCGTCCGCCGCCGCTGGCGCCCGTCATCGCGGAACTCTGCCGCCGCAACCCTGCGCCGGACGCCTATGCCCGCATCACCCTCTCGGCGGGGGGCCACCTGCTGGTCGTGGCGCGGCGCCGCACGGCCCTCCCGGCCTCCTGGTATCGGCGCGGCGCCAAGGTCCTCGTCGCCCCCTGGAGACGCGACCCGCGGGCCCCGCTCGCCGGCCACAAGACCCTGAGCTATCTGGAAAACGTGCTCGCTCATGATGAGGCCCTGCGGCGCGGGTATGCGGACATGCTCTACGTCAGCCTGGACGACGAACTCCTCGAGGGCTGCGCCACAAACGTCTTCCTGGTCGTGCGCGGCAGGCTGGTGACCCCCGCGCTGCTCCCCGGCATCCTGCCCGGAGTCACCCGCAAGGTGGTGATGGAACTGGCGGACGTCCGGGAGCGGACCGTCCTGCGGAAGGAACTCGGGTCGGCGGAGGAGGTCTTCCTGACCAACGCGCTGATCGAGGTGCTTCCGGTGGGTCGCCCGGGCCCGCTGACCCGCGCGGTCGCGGCCGCCTACCGGTCGGCCGTCCTCAACGCCTCCGGCGCCTGAGGTCCACGGGTGGCCGCTCGGCCAGCTCGATCTGGACGGACTTCTCCGCCTTGTCGCGGAGGAGCTTGAGTGAGACCTTCACGCCGGGGGTCACCTGGGCCACCTTGAGGAGCATGTCGCTCTGGCCCGTGACCGGCTCGCCGTTGAACTCCAGGATGACGTCGCCCTTCTTCACGCCGGCCTTGGCGGCGGGGGTGTCGGGCTGGACGAGGACCACGAAGGCGCCGCGGGGCGACTTGAGCCCCAGTTCCTCGACGAGCGCATCCACGGTCCGAAGGCCGTCCTGGCGGAGCTCGTCCACGAGATCCTGGCTGATGTCGTAGGACATCACGCCGAGGTAGCCACGGCGGACCTTGCCGTCCTTGATCAGGCGGTCCTTGACCCAGGCGGCGAGGTTGGAGCTGATGGCCAGACCCACGCCGTCGTTGGACCGGGTCTCGGAGATGATGGCGGTGTTGATCCCGATGAGCTCCCCTCGGATGCTGATGAGGGCGCCGCCCGAATTTCCGGGGTTGATCGCGGCGTCGGTCTGGATGAAGTCCTGGTACGGAAGGTTCATCTGGGCGCGGCGGTGCTTGGCGCTCACGATCCCGGCGGTCACGGTGTGGTTGTAGCCGAAGGGGCTGCCGATCGCCAGGCACCAGTCGCCCACGCGGACCTTGTCGGAATCGGCGAAGACGGCGGGAACGAGCCTGAGACCGGGCGGGGCGGCGATCTTCAGGAGGGCGAGGTCGGACTCGGAGTCGGTCCCCTCCACCTTGGCGGGGAACTCACGGCCGTCCACGAAGCGGACCCGGAGGGAGGTGCGCGGCCCCATGTCCACCACGTGGTTGTTCGTCAGGATGTGTCCCTGGGCGCTCACGATGACGCCGGAGCCCACTCCTTCCGGGGTGAAGACGTCCCCGGCGCCCCCGGACTGGGTGGTGATGTGGACCACGGAAGGCATGGCGGCCTCGGCCACGGCGTGGAAGGAGTCCTGGAGGCTCACCAGGGAGGCGGGCGGCTCCGGTCTCACCGAGGGGAACGCCACGGCTGCTTCGGACCGGGTATCGAACGCCCGAGCCAGTCCCAGCCCGGCCCCCACCCCGGCCACCAGGAAGACCCCCGCCAGGATCATCCGCGTCCTGCCTGCCATACGCCCTCCGATCACGGAATCCCCTCAGCCATAAAACGGACGGATTGTTTTATGGCTGGAACGATTACGGCTTCACCTTGAGGGTCTCGCGCTTGCCGGCGCGGATCAACTCGAGCTCGAATCCGGGCTTCCCCAAGGCGTCCAGGACGTCCGTCCGGAACTGCCACTTGTCGGACACCGCCTTGCCGTCCACCTTGAGGAAGAGGTCGAACTTGCGGATGCCCGTCCTCTCGGCCACGGAGCCTGGCTTGACCTCGCTCACCACGACCCCCTCCCCCTCCT
>JAHFOZ010000010.1 GCA_023261405.1 Planctomycetota bacterium | reverse complement strand
GGCTCGCCTCGGTCAGCGTGAACATCATCGACCAGTGCGCGGCGCAGGGCGTGCCCTTCGCCCGCGAATACGGCGGCCTCCTCGCCAACCGCTCCTTCGGCGGGGCGCAGGTCTCGCGGACGTTCTATGCCCGCGGCCAGACGGGGCAGCAGCTCCTGCTCGGGGCCTACCAGGCGCTGTCCCGGCAGATCGGCGCCGGCAAGGTGCAGATGCACCCTCGCACGGAAATGCTGGAGCTCATCGTCGTGGACGGCCGCGCGCGCGGGATCGTGGTCCGCGACATGGTCAGCGGCAAGATCAGTTCCCACACGGCCGACGCCGTGGTGCTCGCCACCGGCGGCTACGGCAACGTCTTCTACCTCTCGACCAACGCCAAGGGCTGCAACACGACGGCGATCTGGCGCGCCCACAAGAAGGGCGCGGCGATGGCCAACCCGTGCTTCACGCAGATCCACCCCACCTGCATCCCGGTGACGGGCGAGTACCAGTCCAAGCTTACGCTCATGAGCGAGTCCCTCCGGAACGACGGGCGCATCTGGGTGCCGAAGGAGAAGGCCGACCAGCGGCCCGCCACCCTGATCCCCGACGATCAGCGCGACTACTTCCTCGAGCGTCGCTACCCGGCGTTCGGCAACCTTGTGCCGCGCGACGTGGCCTCCCGGGCCGCCAAGGCCGCGTGCGACGAGGGGAAGGGCGTGGGCGAGACCGGCCTGGGGGTCTACCTGGATTTCGGCGACGCCATCAAGCGCCTGGGCGAGAGCACGATCAGGGAAAAGTACGGCAACCTGCTCGACATGTACGAGCGCATCACGGGCGAGAACCCCTACAAGGTCCCGATGCGCATCTACCCGGCGGTGCACTACACGATGGGCGGCCTGTGGGTGGACTACAACCTCATGGGGTCGATCCCCGGTCTCTTCGTCGTGGGCGAGGCGAACTTCTCCGACCACGGCGCCAACCGCCTGGGCGCGAGCGCCCTCATGCAGGGGCTCGCGGACGGGTATTTCGTCCTGCCGTACACGCTCGCGGGCTACCTCGCCTCCACGAAGCAGGAGAAGGTCGCCGCGGACCACGCCGACGTGAAGGCGGCCGAGCGGGCGGTGGAGGAGCGGCTGAAGAAGCTCCTCTCGATCAAGGGGAAGCGGACCGTGGATTCGTTCCACCGCGAGCTCGGAAAGCTGGTGTGGGAGAAGTGCGGGATGTCGCGGAATGAGAAGGGCCTGAAGGAGGCGCTGGGGAAGATCCCCGCGCTTCGCGAAGAGTTCTGGAAGAACGTCACGGTGCTCGGGGCGAACGAGGAGATGAACCCGGCCCTCGAGAAGGCGGGCCGCGTGGCGGATTTCCTGGAGTTCGCCGAGCTCATGTGCCGCGACGCGCTGGAGCGGGACGAGTCCTGCGGGTGCCACTACCGCGAGGAGCACACCACGCCCGACGGCGAGGCGCTGCGGAACGACGAGAAGTACGCCTACGTGGCGGCGTGGGAGTGGAAGGGCGAGGGGCAGCCGCAGCAGCTCCACAAGGAGGCGCTGACCTTCGAAAACGTCCACCTGGCCCAGCGGAGCTACAAATGAACCTCACGCTCAGGATCTGGCGCCAGAAGAGCCGGCAGGACCGCGGCCGGTTCGTCACCTACCCGGTCAAGGATGTCAGCCACCACATGTCCTTCCTCGAGATGCTGGACGTGCTCAACGAGCAGCTCCAGCAGAAGGGCGAGGACCCCGTGGCCTTCGACCACGACTGCCGCGAGGGGATCTGCGGCACCTGCGGCATGGTGATCAACGGGCGCCCGCACGGCCCGCGGAAGGCCACCACAACCTGCCAGCTGCACATGCGTTCGTTCAAGGACGGCGACACGATCGTCATCGAGCCCTTCCGCGCGAAGGCCTTCCCGGTGATCAAGGACCTCTGCGTGGACCGCGGCGCGTTCGACCATATCATCCAGGCGGGCGGCTTCATCAGCGCGAACACGGGCAGCGCCCCGGAGGCGAACTCGATCCTCGTCCCCAAGCCGGCATCCGACGAAGCGATGGATGCGGCGGCGTGCATCGGCTGCGGTGCCTGCGTGGCCGCCTGCCCGAATGCGGCGGCGATGCTCTTCGTCGGGGCGAAGATCTCCCACCTGGGCCTGCTCCCCCAGGGGCAGCCGGAGCGCACGGACCGCGCGCTCCGGATGGTGGAGAAGATGGACGCCTCCGGCTTCGGCGGCTGCACGAACGCCGGGGAATGCACCGAGGCCTGCCCCAAGGAGATCCCCCTCGAGGTCATCGCGCGCATGAACCGCGACTACCTGCGAGCCACGATCAAGGGCCCCGCGCGCTCCTCCGCCGGCGGCGGCACCGGATAAGGCGCGAATCCCCTCACGGCCGCCCGCTCCCCGCGTCATAATCACTGCATGTCCGCTTTCCTGCTGGCCTGCCTCGTGGCGCTCCAGGACCCGCCTGCCGCCAAGGTGGTGGAGGAGATGCAGGCCCGCGTCGCTTCGTTCAAGGACATCGACCTCCGCTACTCCGCGCGCCTGTCCATGGAGGAGGAGCTGGAGCTGGGCGGAGAGACGCGCCTCCGTCTCGTTCCCGGCACGGGGCTTCGCACGGACGGGGCCATCCTCTCGATGCGGGGACGGGGGCCGGCGCTCGACCTTGAAATAGAGGCAACTTCCGTGGAGATGGGCGACGATCTCTACTTCTGGGCCGTCGCGCCTTCCGGACAGGAAGAGATCTTCCGCATCCTCCCGCCGGCGGTCTCCTTCCGCGGCTCGAAGAAGGACCACCCGGCGACGCTCGACGTCTTCCCGTCCGACTTCTCGTTCCGCTGGGTGTTCGAGGACCTCCTCACGCTCTACTCCGTGGCGCCCCGGGAGGCGTTCGCGCGGGACGGGTCGCTCCGGTCGCTGGGCCGGCAGACGGTGGACGGGAAGACGTTCATCGTGCTGGAGGTTCCCGTGCCCCGCCCGGCGGACTCGCTCCTCGGCGTCTATCCGGTCGGCGAGCCGCTCAAGCGGTACTTCGTCGACCCCGAGACCTGGCGGCTGGAGCGGATGGAGGTGGAATTCACCGTGGAAGGGCGCCAGGCCGCCTACGTGCGCTGGGAGGTGCGTTCGCGCAAGGATGTCGGGGGCGTTGCCGTGCCGGAGCAGGTCGAGGCCTGGGCGGGGACGAGACAGGCCACGGGTCGCGACCGCGAGGAACTGGCTCTCCGGAAGAAGCTGGTCGCCGCGACGCTGAACCGGGGGATCGCGGCGGGGGAGTTGCTCCCCGAGGAGCGGCGGAAGGACCTGCATGCGGAGGGGACGCTCCGGCCCGTGGATTTCTACACGAAGTCGATCGAGCGCGACCCGGCGGCCGGCGCGGCGTACGTGGGCCGCGCGCTCGCCCGCTACCACGAGGCGGTCGTCGGGGCGCTGAAGGGCGGCCGGGCCCCCTCGGTGGACTTCAAGGAGTGTATCGCCGACCTCGAGAAGGCCCAGCGGATCCATCCCTCGTCGCCCTTCGTCAACGTGGCGCTGCTCCGGTTGTATGAGCTGGCGAAGCAGCCCGCCGAACGGCTCGCGCAGGCCAAGGCGATCGAAGGGCAGCCGATCGGGGACGCAGCGGTGAAGCTCGCCGTGGCGCGGGTCTGGGTGGAGGCTGGGGATGGGGACCGCGCGCTCAAGCAGGTCTCCGCGGTGCAGCCGGAGTCGCTCCACGAGCGGCTCGGCGTTGCACGGATCCGGATCGCGGCGCACCACGCCAGGGGCGATGCGGCGTCGGCCGGCCGCGCGCTCCGTGAGTTGCTGGAGGGGGCAGCGGACGATCGGCCCACCCTGATGGACGCCTTGGCGGGACACGAGGGCCTGGCGGCCGCCGTGGAAGCGGCCGTCCGGGAGGCGCCGAAGGTCGGGGCGCTCCAGGAACTCCGGCTGCGGACGGCGGATGCCTCGGCGTTTGCGGGAGCCTTCGAAGGGTTCGTCACGGCGGTCGATGACCCCGGGGCGCTGGGGCGTGCCGCTCGGCTCGCCTTGGGCCGGAAAGAGGATCCCCTCCCGGGGCGTGCGGCGGCGGAGGCGTTGTCGCGCAAAGCGCCCGATTCCCCGCACGCGTCGGCGCTGCTCGGGCTGATCCTCCTCAAGGCGGGGGAGCGCGACGCGGCCGTGAGGCGGTTCGATGCGGTGCTCGAGGGGCTGGAGAAGGAAGCGCTCGTGGCGGAGCATGTCGTGGCGCGGGCGGAAATGCTCCCGGCGATCGCGCAGGCCTATGCCGAGGCCGACCGGGAGGAGGGGCTGGTGCGGACCTGCCGGCTCTTCGTGGGATGCCTCAACCGCACGGCGCGTCCCTATCGGCTGGCGCAGGGCGACAACAAGGATCCCGTGGGGGTGGCGGTGACGCACCTGGTGGCGCGCGGGCGCCACGTGCAGGCCTTCCAGGCCCTGAAGGACCTGGACCGCGAAAAGTTCATGTACCTTCACAACCTCCGTCACGCATTCCGCGCCAAGGGGGAGGAATTCGCGCGGGCGGTGAGGGAGGACCTCCTGATGTCGTCCCAGGACCCGGCCGACTGGAGGAAGTTCGCGACGCTCCTGACGATGGCGGTCTCGCGTCCGCAGGAGGCGGCGGGGGCGTACGAGAAGGCCTACGAACTGGCGCCGGACAATCCGGAAGTGGGGTATGAGCTGGCGAACGCGTGCCAGGGGAGCGACCCGGCGCGGGCGCTCCAGGTTTACGAGGAGGTGGTGGCGCGGCTCGGGAAGGCGACGCATCCCAAGCTGGACCGGAATGCGGTGCTTTTCCAGGTCGCCTCGCTCCACCGGCGGGCCTCGCGGTTCGAACAGGCCGCCGCGGCGCTCGATCGGATGAACCTAGAGGCGGCGACGGCGACCTGGCTCCTCGATCAGGTGGGGGCGATCTACGAGGCGGCCGGCGCGGAGGACAAGGCGCTCGCGGCGTACGGCCGTTTCGTGGAGCGGGTCTCGGAGCCCCTTCGGCTGGCCGGGTCGGATGTTTTCTCGAAGCTCGGCCGGCTCCGGGAGAAGCGGGGGGACTTCGAGGCGGCCTACCGGGCTTACTCCAAGGGTGTTCAAGTGGAGGAGGCGGTGAAGTCTCGCTCCGGCATGTCGGCTTCGATAAGAGGTGTGCCCAGGCCGGGGATGCCCCAGCCGGAGCTTCAGGATTCAGCCTCGCTGCGTGCGGCCCTGCTCAAGAAGCTGGGACAGGACTGGTTCATCGACCGCTTCCTGAAGGGCACGCTGCCGCCGCTGGCCGCCGCGGATCGGGCCGCCGTGAAGGATCTGCTGGAAAAGTTGGGGAGCGATTCGGTGGTGGACCGGGATGGGGCAGAGGGCGATCTAAAGAAGCTGGGTCCCGGCTGCGCCCCCCTTCTCAAGGGGGCCCTGGGCGCGGGCGGCGACGAGGAGTTCAAGGTCCGCGCCCGCCAGCTCCTCTGGTCCTGGTCTGAGCCCCGCTGACCCGGCCATAAGACGGACGGAGTGCTTTATGGCCAGCCCCAAAAGGGACGGAGTGTCTTATGGCTGTCTTGGGAGGAATGGGTGGTGAATCCGGCTGATGAATGCCCTTCGTGCGGGATGGCGATCCCCGCCGCGGCCGAGACGTGCGGGGCCTGCAAGGCGATCCTGGGGAAGTGTCCGGGATGCGGCACCTGGCTCGTCCTGGACACCGAATGTCCCGACTGCGAGAAGATCGCCGTGGCGGTGCGGCCCAAGGTCGCGACCGCCGTCCGGAGGAAGGCCGCCCCGGCCTCGCCCGAAAGCTCGGTCCCCTATGCCTATGAGGGCTCGGCGGTCGGCCTCCTTCCGCTCCTCGGGGCGCGCCTCATCCTGACGGTCGGGGCGGTCGCCGCGCTCCTCCTGGCCCTCGTTCGGAGCGGAGTGGGCTTCCTCACTCCGGTGACCGCGGTCGTGAATCCCGGCTCGATCGGCCTCCCCGTGCTCTGGGTGGGCTTCACCGCATTCTCGCTGGGGATCGGGATCGTCAGCACGTTTGTCCGCCGCTACCGCATCCGCCACACGCTGATCTACGGCGCCCCGGCCGACTACCGGCCCACGGCGTTCCGGCTCGCGGGCAACGTGATCCTCAACGTCCTCTTCCTGGCGCTCACCGCCGGCCTGGCCCTGCCCTTCCTCTATGCCCGCAACCGCAGGTCCTTCTACCGCAACTGCGTGGTGCCGGGCCACGCCAGCCGGGCGCTCGACTTCGAATCCTCGAGCGACGAGATCCTGGGCTACTCCATGCTGAGCCTCCTCCTCCTGCCCCTCGCGATCGCCACCGGCGGCCTGCTCCGCCCGCTCCTGGCCTGGACCTGGGTCAAGTGGGAGCAGAACCGCCTGTCGATCCCGGGAAAGTTCGGCCAGATGCAGCGGCTCCGTTTCGCCGGCTCGTTCGCCGGCTACTTCGGCACGGCGCTCCTGGGGAGCCTGCTCACCCTCCTCACGGCGGGCCTCTACCGCCCCTGGGCGCTCACCTCGGAGTGGCGTTGGATCGCCCGCAACACCGAGGTCCGATGAATTCCTTTGCGCGCCCTTTGCGGGGGGCGTAGGATCGGACCCCGCATGGCCGCCATCGAGGTCCGCGACCTCTTCAAGAACTACAAGACCACCCCGGCCCTCCAGGGCGTGAGCCTCTCGGTGGAGCAGGGGGAGATCTACGGCTTTCTCGGCCAGAACGGCGCCGGGAAGACCACCCTCGTCAAGATCCTCCTCTCGCTCGTCCGCGCTTCGGGCGGCACGGCTTCCCTCCTGGGCCGGGAGGTCCCCAACGTCGCCTCGCGCGAGCGCGTGGGCTACCTCCCGGAGGACCACCGTTTTCCCGACTACCACACCGCCGCGAGCCTCCTGGATTTCCTGGGCGCGCTCTCCGGCATGCCCCTGGCGGACCGCCGACGCCGCATCCCCGAGGCGCTCGACCAGGTCGCGCTCCTCCCGCACCGCGACCAGAAGATCCGCACGTTTTCCAAAGGGATGCGCCAGCGCCTCGGCATCGCCCAGGCGGTCCTCCATGACCCGGAGGTCGTCTTCCTGGACGAGCCCACCGACGGCGTGGACCCCATCGGCCGGAAGAACATCCGCCAGCAGATCCTGGATCTGAAGTCCCGGGGCAAGACGGTCTTCATCAACTCCCATCTCCTGGGGGAGGTGGAGATGATCTGCGACCGCGTGGCGATCCTCTCCAAGGGCCGGCTCCTCAGGGAGGGGCGGGTGGTCGACCTCACGCGCTCCGTGAATGCGTGGGAGATCCGGGTCGAGGGTCGCATTCCGGACGAGACGATGGGAGAGATCCGAAAGGCCTTCCCGGAAGTCAAGGCGGTCCGCGGGGGCCTGGACGCGGAACTCCCCGACGCGGCCTCCCTCAACCGCCTGATCGACTTCCTCCGGGCGCGCGGCCTTCTCATCGTGCACGTGGCCAGCGCCACCCTGGAGGACGTCTTCATGCGGGTGGTGCAGGAGTGAGGTATTTCGTCCTCCTCAAGGACTCCCTGCGCGAGGCGCTGGACCGGAAGTCGCTCTACGTCCTTCTCGTGATCTCCGCCGCCTGCATCCTATTCTGCCTGAGCGTCTCGTTCCACCCGCTCGAACCGAAGCAGGCCGTCCAGTCGATCGTGGAGCGCTTCAACACGATTTCGGCGCGGCCGGCCCCCAAGGAGTTCTGGAGGAAGGAATACGAAAGCGTGAAGTTCGAGGCGGGGGCCGTGGCGATGACGGAGGAGGAGGGGAAGCCGCGCTACAGATTCCGCGTGACGGCCGCGCCGGCCGCCGACGCGCACCGGCTCATCCGCCACTGGTGGGGCGTGAGCGAGCGGAAGTGCCGCAAGGAGGCGGACGCGATCCCGGACGCCGACGTCCCCGCGGATGCCGAGCTCCAGAAGAAGTTCCTGCGCGCCCAGTTCCGGGAGGCGGGCCTGCATCCCTCGGAGCTGCGCGCCGGCGGAGACCTGTCCTGGGAGGTGGACATCCGCGTGAGCGGCCTGCGGATCATCAGCGGGGCCGAGGAGATGGCTCTCTTCTTCGGGCTGGTGACGTGGAGGCCCAGGCTTCTCGACCGGTACATGAGCTCCGCCGAGATGTCCAGCGCGATCGAGATCACGATGGCCGACACGTTCGCGGGCTTCGCCGGGATGCTCACCGCGATCGTGGTCACCGCGGGAATCGTGCCGACCATGCTCCAGAAGGGGACGATCGACGTCCTCCTCTCGAAGCCCATCGCGAGGATGGCGCTCCTCGTCTACAAGTACCTCGGGGGCTGCTGTTACGTGCTGCTCTACTCCTCGTTCCTCATCGGAGGATGCTGGCTCACCCTCTCCTGGCGCACCGGGCACTGGAATCCGTATTTCCCGCTGACCATCCTGGTCCTCGCATTCTCCTTCGCCGTGCTCTACTCCGTCTCGGTCCTGATGGGCATCCTGACGCGGAGCTTCGGCGTCTCGTGCTTCGTGACCATCGGGTTCTGGGCGGTCTGCGCCACGGTCGGCCGGGCCCAGTTCTTCATCACCTCGCCGGACGGTCTGGATGCGCCGCGATCGGTGGCGGGACTGGTGCGGTTCCTCTATCTCCTCCTCCCGAAGACCTTCGACCTGGGGATGCTCAACAACCGGCTGTCCCTGCGGGGCAACCTGGGGGACTCGCTGGACGGATCGATGTTCGCCCAGGTCCCGCCGGTGGATACGACCCTGGTCCTGGGCACGAGCGGACTCTTCGCGCTCCTGATGCTGGCGTTGGCAGGGTGGGCCTTCGCGAAGCGCGACTACTGATCCCTACCTCACCCGCTTGAGCACCACCCCGTAGACGTAGAGGTTCCGGTCCAGCCCCTTCTCCTTCTCGAAGAGGTCGTTCGTGAACTCCACGCCCAGCCGGTGCGCGCCCACGCCGATCCGGGCGGGGACGCGGTACTCGGCCCGTCCCCCGGCGGTGAGGCTCGCTTCCCCCACGGCCCGGCCGTCCACGAGGATGCGGAAGCGGGGGAACTCGCCGGCGACCTCCGGGCCCCCGGCGGTCACGACCACCTCGTAGTCGCCCGTCTCGGGGAGCGTCACGGCGGCCTCGGCCACGCCCGCGGACCCGAAGTGCATGTAGTCGTAGAGCCGGTAGTAGTCCATCTTCACCGGCTTGAACACCTCGAGGGGGATCGTGACCGGCGCCGCCGCTCGCGCCTCCGCCTCGCGCAGGCGCTGCTCGATCGCCGCCCGCTCGGGAAACGTTCCGCCCCGGGCCGCGTCCGCCCTGCCGGCGTCGGGACCGCGGAACTGCCAGGCGAGGAGCGTGCCCACGCCCGCGAGGAACGCGGCGGCGGCCGCGAGCGGAAACGCGGACCAGCTGCGTGGGGCGGGGGTCGCGTGCGACTTCGAGGGGCTATCGCCGAGCCAGCGGGTCAGTTCCTGCGCGAAGGCCTCCGAGGTGGGGTGGCGGTCCTGGGGCTCCTTGGCCATGGCCTTGAGGCAGATCTCGTCGAGGGCCGGGTCGGGATCCCCGACCGCTTCGGAGGGCGGGGGCACCGTGTCGTGGACCACCTTTGAGAGGATCTCCTCCGGACTCCCTCCCTCGAACGGCTGCCGGCCGGAGAGGACCTCGTAGAGCATGACGCCCAGCGAGTAGACATCGGTGGTGCGGTCGACCGACTCCAGGCCCAGCGCCTGCTCCGGGCTCATGTAGGCGGGGGAGCCTTCGGTCGTGTCCTTTGTCTCTTGCGGGCGCGAGCCCAGGCTCTGGGCGAGGCCGAAGTCGGTGACGATGGGTTTCCCCGCGGCGTCCACGAGGACGTTACGGGGCTTGATGTCGCGATGCACGATGCCGTGCTCGTGGGCGTGGTGAACGGCGAGGGCGACGTCGCGGAGCATCCGGACGAGTTCGGGCCGCGGCCCGGGATTCTTGCGGCGCCACTCCGAGAGGGGCAGGCCCTGGATGCGCTCCATGGCGATGTAGCGCTTGCCGCCCTGGACCGCCGCCTCGTAGACCGTGACGATGTTGGGGTGCTTGGCCAGGTTCGCGCAGGCGCGTGCCTCCTGGATGAAGCGCTGCCAGCCGCTCATCGCCTCCCTGGGATCGTCGGTCTTCCGGGCGAAGAGGACCTTGAGCGCGACGCGCCGGTTCAGGGTGGTGTCGAGCGCGTCGTAGACGACTCCCATGCCGCCGCTGCCCAGCTTCTGGTGGAGCGTGTACTTCCCGAACGAGAGGCCGTCCGGGACCGCCTCCGCGTCCAGGTCGAGCGTCGGAGTCGCGGGATCAGGGGAGCCGGCTTCAGGCGCGAGGTCGAGGGTGAGGACGCTGTAGCACTCCTTGCAACGGTAGAGCCGGTCCGCCCCCGCCGGCGGCAGGAGCTGGACTGCGCCGCAGAAGCGACAGAGGACGCTCTTCATGGACCCGCCTGAACGCCGCCGGTCCCGCCCGCCCTGGGCTCCCTGGACGGAGCCCTGATCCGCCATGAAGTATGTCCCCAACGACGGAGGGAGTCAATCAGGGATTGCGCCCTTGACGATCGGATCATTGACGACCTGGCCGTGCGGCCCGTCGAGAACCTCCCGGCCCGGCGTTCACCTGAGCCTGGAGGCCGCCTCGTCGCGGATGCGGGCGGCCTCGGCGTGGTTGGGGGAGAGGCGCAGCACCTCCAGCGCCTCGACGCGCGCCTCCCGCCACATGGAGAGCCCGAGGAAGAGGCGGGCGCGGGAGAGACGGAGTCCCCAGACGTCCGGGCAGGCCTTCGTCCCCGCCGCGAGCACCTCCATGGCCTCCGCCTTCCGGTCGATGCCGAGGAGCGCATCCGCCAGACCCTGCCAGCCGGCGGCATGGTTGGGATCGCGCCGGATCGTCTCTTTGAACTTCTCGAGCGCCCGCGCGTGCATGTCCCGGTGCAGGTAGATCGTGCCCACCTTGTACGAAGCCTCGGCGGCCGAGGGGTCCAGCTGCGATGCAAGCTCGTAATGCTCGAAGGCCTTGATCTCCTGCCCGCTCCGCTCGCTGGCGTCCGCGAGTGTCCACACGAAGCCCGCGTGCCTCAGGCGGTCCGGGTCCAGCTTGGCGGATGCCTCGAGCTCCGTCACCGCCTCCTGGAACTTCCCGCTCCGCGAGTAGTAGAGGCCCAGGTTGGCGTGCGCGGTCCGGAAGTCCCGGTGGCCCCCGATCGCCTCCGGCAGGGGGATGTTGACGACCGCGAGCGTGACCAGGAAGACCGCCGCCGCGGCCCTGGGGACCTGCCGCATCCCGTAGTCCCGGAGCTTCGCCCCCTTGACGATCGCGTGGGCGGCGAAGATCACGAGGAAGGGCACGAGCGGCATCCGGTAGCGGGCGAACACGAAGAAGAAGACGATGGAGAAGCCGTAGGCCGCCAGGAGCAGGTAGAGCATCGCGAAGCGGCCGCGCTCCGCCCAGGAGAGGTAGATTCCGGCCGCGGCCAGCGGCGCCACGAAGAGGCCGAAGGTCAGGAGCGGTGCCTGAAGGACCCAGGAGAAGCGCGCCATGAAGGCGGGGTCCTGGTCGTCGGGGATCTCGTAGGCGTTGAGGAGCATCAACGTCCGCTTCGCGGTGACCCCGAGGAAGGTCCCGAAGTGGCTGGTGATGTAGTCGACGGCCCGGCCGCGCCAGTAGGCGTCGATCTCGGAGGCCTTCATGGGGCGCCGGTTCAGGCGCTCGGCCTCCTTCCGGAATCCCGGCTCTTCGAACTCGGTGGCGCCTTCCCGGAGGAAGGAGGGCGGCCGGTAGCGGCCCGAGGTGTTCTCCTCGTTGTTGCCGGTGTAGAGGTTGGGGCCGAGCTGCGCCGTGGTGGGCACGAACTCGCCGGAGACCGCGAGGTTCCGGATCGTCGCCGGGGCCACGCAGGCCGCGGCGCCCGCGAGCGTGAGGAGGGCGGGCTTCCATTCCCGGCGCGCCGCCAGGAAGGCGGCCGCCGCGAGCGCGAGGAGGAGCATATTGCCGCGGACCAGCGTCCCCACGCCGAGGGCCGCGCCAAAGCCCAGCCATTTCCATTTCGAGTCGAGCGACCAGAAGAGGATCGCGGCTTCGACGGCGATCACGCCGAGGAAATCCTTGAGCAGGGCGCCGTCGAAGAAGACGAACGTCTTGTAGAGCGCGGCGATCGCCAGGGCGACGATCGCGGTGCGGTAGCCGAGCGTCCGGCGCGTCCCCTCGAAGAGCATCCACAAGCCCAGCGTCCCCAGGAGGCACTGGACGAGCCGGGCCCAGAGGAGGTCGCGGCCGAAGACGGCGTAGAAGATCCCCAGCCCGTAGGGGTAGAGCGGGTCCTGGTAGAAGACCTTCTTCCCGATGAAGTCCTGCGTGGCGATCTCGTGGGCCCACGTGTCGTAGGCGGCGCTGTCCACGATGGGCTCGTAGAAAAAGGGGTCGCCTTCGAGCGAGAGCACGAGCCCGATGCGCAAGGCGAAGGCCAGCACGAGGGCCGTGCCCAGCCCGGCGCGCTCACGGGGGGACATAGGCCCCCATCATATCAGGGCGCTATTCCAGGACGCCCTCCCAGCGGTAGGGAAGGTCCAGGATCTTCCCCGGCCGGTCCAGCGTGCGGAGCGCGCGGGCCAGGTCGGCCACGATCGACTCCTGGAGCGCCGTCTCCCCCGCCCGGCCGAAGGTGCGGCCGAACGGAAAGTTGATGAAGGCCCCGCGCGGGACCCGGACCTGCCGGGCGACCTCCTTGATCGTGACGGCGCAGACGGTGGAGATCCCCTGCCGCTCAAGCTCGCGTGCGACGAGAGCTGCCGTCTGGTTGCACCCCTGGTTCGCGGGGACGACGAAGACCGCCTCGACGCCGTAGCGACGGAGCTTTTCGCCCGCGGCGGCCGCGGACACGCGCAGGCCGGCGAGGTCGGTACAGGCGCCGAAGAAGGAGAGGTAGGTCTCGTTCAGCCCGCCGAGCTGGCCGCGGTCCACCAGGTCCTTGAGCCGGTCCACGGGGACGATGACGTTGAGGTCCTTCTCCGCCTCGCTGGGGTCGTAGTTGGTGAAGTCGAAGGCGAGGTCTTCCGCGGAGACGTAGGAGGAGATTTCGCGAAATTCCGCGGAGCCCCTCGCATAGGAGTGCTGGGTTTTGAGGCGCAGCCCCGCCGTGGTCACGAGGGCGACCTTTGAGCGCCTGAGTTCGCGGCGCAGCGGCGTCCACGGGGTGGGCTCCGGCTGCTCGAAGGAGTACTCGGCGGACCACTTTTCGTAGGCCGCGGCGCGCTCGGCGGGATAGAACGCGAACTGGGTCACGACAACACCCCCCGGTACGGACGTACCGACTTCTGCGCTGAAAAGAGCCGCTTTGCCGGGCGTCCTCGTGACTACTTCACCCGAGTCGCCGGCTCAGGGGAGTGGCATGTCGGACTGCAATGCGCACCCCCTCATCTCCATGATTAAGGATAGCCCGGTCCTCGCGGAGGTTCAAGCGCATTCCGCAAAGTTACATCTTGTGGAGGGTCGGGGGCGCGTGGATAATACGGCCCCATCATGTCGGCCCAAGGAGGCTCCGGTCACTTCTCCCTCTTCCGCTTCCTCGACCGCTTCCTGGGCGGCCTGGCGTGCGCGGCGGTCTCGCCCCTGATCCACCTCATGCGTCTCCTGGCCGAGGGCGGGTTGCCCCGCCCCCGTAAGATACTGGTGATCAAGTTCTTCGGGCTGGGGAGCATCCTCAGGGGCTGGCCCCTCTTTGAAGCGATCCGTCGCGCGCATCCCTCGGCCGAGCTCCACCTGCTCACGTTCTCTTCGAACACCGGGATCGCCCGCCGCATGGGGTCGTTCACCCGCATCCTCGACGTGGATTCCTCCGGCCCGCTCCGGCTCCTCCACGACATGTTCCGACGCATCGGGCAGATCGCCGTGGGCCGCTACGACATCGTGATCGACATGGAGTTCTTCTCGAACTTCGCCACGCTCCTCACGGCGCTGACCCGGGCGCCGGTGCGCGTGGGCTACTACCTCCGCCTCGGATTCCGCGAGGGGATCCTGAACCGCATCGTCCCGTACAACCCCGCGCGCCACATCACCGAGGTTTACGCCGCGCTGGGACGGGCCATCGGGGTCGAGTCGTCCGCGGAGGCTCCGAGGCTCCGGGCGAGCGAGGAGGACCGGGGACGCCTGGGGGAACTCCTCTCCCGCCGCGGGATCCCACCCCACGCCCCGATCGCCGTGTTCGGGGTCACCTCGAGCGGCCTCTGCGACGAGCGCGCGTGGCCCGCCGACTGCTACGCATGGCTGAACGATCGGCTGCTCTCGGAGCGGCCCGTGAGGATCGCCTACGTGGGCTCGGTCCGCGAGCGGCCGATGGTCGATGCGGTCCTCGGGAGCTGCCGCCGGAAGGATGGGCTCAACCTCGCGGGCGAGACCGACCTCGGCATGCTGGTGGCACTGCTCGAGCGGTCGTCGCTCGTGGTGGCGCATGACAGCGGCCCCGCCCATCTGGCCGACGTGGTGGGCGCGCCACTGCTGGCCCTCTTCGGGCCGGAGTCTCCCGACCATTACGGCCCGCTCGGTCCGCGCTCGGCGGCCTTCCACGCGGGGCTCTACTGCAGTCCCTGCCTGAGCGCGGCGAACACGAAGGTCGCCCCGTGCGGGGGCCGTAATGCGTGCATGCAGGCGATCCGCCGGGAGGACGTCCTCGAGGCCGCGGGGCGCTTGCTCGACGGGCTCCCTATCCCGGTCGAGCGCCGCGCCTTCTGGCGGGGCTACGGCGGGCGGCACTCGAACGAAGACTGGAAGACGCTGCGCCCGGCGTGAACCCCATGGACGAACTTCTCCGCGAGGCGGCCACCCTGCACCGGGCGGCGTTCGACCGGGAGGTCCCGGAAGAGGTGGCCCGGCGCTACGCGGCCGCGCACCGGGCGCTGAGCCGCATCACCGACGCCGAGCGGGCCTGGATGAAGCGGGCGCTCGATGAGGATCTCGATCTCGAGGCCCTCGAGGCCGCCGCGCGGCGGGATCGGCCCGACCACGTCCTCTGCCGAAAATTCAAGGCGCTGCTCTACGTGGCGGAGGCCTCGCCGGAGTACTACGCGGACTTCGTCAGTGACGAGCCCCGCCGTTTCCAGGCGTTCCTTTCCCTGATGGGCCACGGGGTCCGCACCCTGTTCAAGCGGCTCAAGGGCCGGGCCCTGCTGCGCCGGCTGGAGACGCCCTGATGCACGACGCGATCGTCGTGGGCTCGGGCGCGGCGGGGGCCTTCGCGGCGTACGGCCTGCGGGGCGCGAAGACGCTCGTCCTCGACGCAGGGATGCCGCTGGCGGAAGCCCCGACCCTGGACGCCAACCTCTACGATCTCCGCAAGAGCCGGGATGTCTTTCACGAGACCGTGGGGGAGCGCTTCGAGTCGCTCCACTCCATCGAGGGCGGAGAACTCAGCCCGAAGGTGAAGGCGCCCCTCCTGCGGCCCGTGATCGAACGTCCGCCCGGCGCTCCAGACATCATCTCCAGCTCCTTCTCCGCGCTCCTGAGCTACACGACCGGGGGGCTGGCCAACGCGTGGGGCGCGCAGGTCTACCGCTTCGACGACGCGGACCTCCGCGGCTTCCCCCTCCGCGCCGCGGACCTCGACCCGTTCTACGACGAGGTCGCTCAGCAGGTGGGCATCTCGGGCGCGGAGGATGACCTCGCGCGTTTCCACGGGAGCGCCCGGGGGCTCCAGCCGCCGCTCGACCTTGCCGCCGTGGGCCGCGATCTCCTGGAGGCGTACTCCCTGCGCGCGGACGAGTTCCGCCGGGAGGGTCTCTTCATCGGCCGCCCGCGCCTGGCGGTCCTCAGCCGCGACCACGCCGGCCGGAAGGCGTGCGCCTACGAGAACCTCGAGTTCTTCAAGCCGCGGCAGGGGGCGGTCTACTCGCCGGCCTTCACGATCGAGGAGCTGGCCCGGCGAGGCGAGGTGGACTACGCGCCCGGCCACCTCGTGGAGTCGTACCGGGAGACGGAGGACGGCGTCGAGGTGCTCGCGCAGGGGGAGACCTTCCGGGCCCGGAGGCTGATCCTCTGTCTCGGGGCGTTGAACACGGCGAGGCTCGTGCTCCGCGCGAACGGCGACACGGAGAGCCGCCTGCCGCTCGTGGAGAATCCCTGCTCCTTCGCGCCCCTGATCTCGCTCCGGCGCATCGGGATGCCGGTGGAGCAGCGCTCCTTCTACGCGCAGCTCAACCTCTTCTGCTCCGGCCCGCTCTGGCCCGAGCCGCTGGTGGGGATGATCTACGCGGTGGACGGGCTACTCCGCTCCGACCTGCTTTTCAACTTCCCCCTGAGCGTGCGCGGATGCCTCGCGGCCTCGAGGTACGTACTCCCGGCCATGGCCCTCCTTCAGCTGTTTTATCCCGGAGATCCGCGGCCCGAGAACTCGCTGTCCATCGATGGGAAGGGAAACCTGGTCCTCCGGTATGCGGCGCCGCCTCCGTGCGGCGCGGAGGCGAAGATCCTGGGCCTGCTTCGGCGGACGGGGTGGCGATCCGATGCGAAGTTCGTCCGCCCGTCCAAGCCCGGCGGGAGCGTCCACTACGCCGGGCCGCTGCCGATGCGCGAGCGGCCGGGGGAGCGCTACGAGACCGATCGGGACGGCCTGCTGGCGGGGACGAAGCGGACCCACGTCGGCGACGCGGCGTCGTTCCCGCGCCTCCCGGCGAAGAACCTGACGTTCACGATCATGGCGAATGCGCTCCGCATCGGGCGGCTCGTGCGCGCGCAGTTGAGCGAGTCCGGGTGACATCGTGAGAATGGAAACCACCCCAAAGACACAAAGACACCAAGACGCTTCGGAGGGGGCCGTCCCTACGTGCAGGACGGAAGCGGGCATCGTTTCAACCTGCAAACCACCGGATTCCACCCGAGGGAACCTGGTGACGTGGTGTCCTGGTGGTGCATCCGGGAGTTTCTTGGGACGATGAGGATCTTCATCACGGGCCTCAACGGCTTCATCGCGCGCCATCTGAGAGCGTACCTCGAGGCGAAGGGCCACACCGTGAGCGGGACCTCGCGGTCCGGTCCGCTCGTCTGGCGCCTGGGGGATCCCGCCGATCCGGCGTGGTTCCGGGGCGTGGACGTCGTCATCCACGCGGCCCATGACTTCGCGCGCGGGGCGATGGAGGCGAACGTGAGGGGCACGCTCGCGCTCGAGGAGGCGGCCTCCCGCGCGGGCGTGGCCCGGCAGGTCCTGGTGAGCTCGCTCTCCGCGCGGCCCGACGCCGCCGCCGAGTATGGCCGGACCAAGCTCGCCGAAGAGGAGCCCTTCGGAAAGCGCGGGCACACGATCGTCCGCCCCGGCACGGTGCTGGGGAAGGGCGGGCTCTTCGGGAGGATGGCGGGGATGGTCGAGCGCTGGCCGGTCCTGCCGCTGCTCGATGGCGGCCGCGGGCCGATGACCGTGATCGGGATCGGGGACCTCTGCCGGGCCTTCGGGGAGATCCTCCGCCGTCCGGCGGGAGGCGAGTTCAACCTGTACTATGCCGAGCGGCCGACCCTCGGCGACCTGCTCCGTCTCCTGAGGGCTATCCTCGGCCGGAAGTGCCTGTTCCTGCCTTTCCCGGCGCTGCTGCTCCTGGCGCCGCTGACGCTGCTCCGCTGGATGCGCATCCCGACGCCCGTGGACGTGGACAACCTCAAAGGCTACCTGAAGAGCCAGGAGCCGCACCACGGGACCACCCTCTCCGCCGTGCTCGAGAGGCCGCAGTCGATGGAGCAGGCGCTGCGCGAGGCGTGGGGCACGGGGGAATCTGTTGCGGAGGAGCGGCGCGGTGGCTGAGAATGGGCCCGCGATGATCGAGCAGCGCCTCCGGGACGAGATCGTGAACGGTCCCCATTACGGGGAACTCGGCGCCTGGAAGATGTGGCTCACCCCCGCGGGCCGCGAGGGGTGGCGCCGGCGGGTGGATCTCCTGCGCCGGCGGCTCAGGCCGGGGATGAGCGTCCTTGAGATCGGCTGCGGCACCGGGCTGTTCACGCGGGACCTGGCGAAGACGGGGGCGCGCGTCGTGGCGATCGACATCTCCCCCGAGCTCGTCGAGCGCGCGCGGCGCGAGGTTCCGGAGCCCACCGTGGAGTTCCGCGTGGACAACGCCTACGACCTCGACGCGGAGGACCGTACGTTCGACGCCGTGGTGGGGAGTTCGGTCCTGCATCACCTCGACGTGGGGCGGGCGCTGGCCGAGTTCCGGCGGGTCTTGCGGCCCGGCGGGGTGCTCGCCCTTTCCGAGCCCAACATGGCGAACCCCATCATTTTCCTCCAGAAGAACGTGCCCCTCCTCAAGCGCCTGGCCGGGGACACGCCGGACGAGACGGCGTTCGTGAGCTGGTCGCTCCAACGTCGCCTGGAGCGGGCGGGATTCGAGGATGTGACCGTCGCGCCCTACAACTTCCTACACCCGGTCATCCCGGGCCCCCTCATCGGTTGGGTGGACCCGCTCTGCCGGTTCCTCGAGAGGATCCCGGTGGCGCGCGAGATCGCCGGCTCGCTCTTCGTCGAGGCGTGGGTTCAGCGCAGGCCCGTCACGTAAACGCGCACCGGGGTCGCGCCCTTGACCGGCGGGGATGGGAACTCCCCGAACAGCGCGTACGATTTGTCGACGTGCTCGAGGAAGCCCTTCTCGCAGAAGCGGAGATCGGTCAGGTAGAGGGCGAGGACCTCGACCTTCTTCTCCCGGACGGTCCGGTCCAGGTCGGCCGCCGTGAGTCCCGTGACCGGATCGACGAACTCGCCCAGGGCATAGGTTTCCACCGGCCGGGACCAGCCCAGGATGCGCCGGCCTTCCCCCAGCTTCTCCCGGATGGCGAGCCCCGCCTGCTTGAGGCCGATCCGGTCGGCGCGCCGGAATCTCATGAGCCTGGCGCTCATGGCCAGGCAGAGCACCGCCAGCGCCACGGGCAACGCCTCGCGCCGGCGGGACCATTCGGCCGCCTTGAGCAGTCCGATGGCCGCGACCGGAAGGACGAGGATGCAGGGGACGAGGATGTATCGATACGAGTACGGCGTCCCCGCGACGAAGGCGAGCACCGGGGGGATGAAGTAGCCGAGCGCCCCGGCGAAGAGGTGAAGGGCCGGACCCCACCGGATGCCCGGCCAGCGGACGAACCAGAATCCGAGGAGGAGGAAGGGCGCCAGGCCGTAGTAGAGGATCTTGAGGATGGACTTCGACAGGGTCATGACGGGGCCGCCGATACTCCCGTAGAGGGCGATGTCCTTGTACTCCGAGTATTCCGCCGCGCTCTGCTCGTTGACCTGGAATCCGGCCGCGGCCGTCTTCCCCGTGAAGAGCCCCACGACGCCCGACGAGTACTCGTTGGCCGTGATCCCCCAGTGGCCGGTCTTCGCGCGGATGAACGACAGGTAGGGCCAGGCGACGAGGAACGCCGTCGCGAGGAAGAGGACGAAGGCGACGGGCGCGAAGCGGCTGCGCCGGATCGTGCAGGCGAGGCCGAACAGGAGGGGCAGGTAGATCCCCTCGGGGCGCGTGAGCCAGGCCGCGGCGGCGCAGACGCCCGTGAGGATCGCCCCCTCCCAGGACCGGCGTTCGAGGGCGCTCATCCCGAGGGCCATCGTCGAGAAGAAGAAGAACATGAAGGTCCCTTCGAGCATGACCTCGCTGTGGAGTTCGACGAGGACCGGCAGGAAGGCGTAGAAGAGTCCCGCGATCCCGGCCACACGGTCGTTCCACGCGTCCCGGAAGAGGAAGAAGAGGGGGAGGACCGCGAGGCCGCCCAGGACCGCCGAGAGGAGGGCGCCGACCAGGATCCGGTTGTGGAGGAACGCGTCGCCCAGGACGATGAGGAGCGGGTAGAGCGGGTGGGTCAGGGTGTTCTCGGCGAGCGCCTCGCCGAACCGCGACTGGCCCATCTGCTGGGCCATGCGGACATATCGCGATCCGTCCGGGAAGATCACCACGGCCATGAGGGCCGCCGCCGCGCGAATCGCCACGGCCGCCAGGACGAGCCCCCAGAGCTTGCGGGTCACGGGGCGCCAGCCTAGCACGGCGCCCGTTGCCCGGCAAGGCCCCGGCCGGTACAATCCCATGGCCATGACCGAACGCCTCTACCACCTGGATCCGTACCTCAAGGAGTTCTCCGCCCGCGTGGTCCGGAAGACCGGGCAGGGCGTGGTGCTTGACCGCACCGCGTTCTATCCCACCGGCGGCGGGCAGCCCTGCGATTTCGGGACCCTCAACGGCGTGGACGTCACCGACGTCGTCGAGGAGGGCGAGGAGGTCGTCCACGTCACGACCGGCGCGGTGGACGGCGAGGTCCGCGGCGTCATCGACTGGGACCGGCGCCGCGACCACATGCAGCAGCATCACGGGCAGCACATGCTCTCCGAGGCGTTCGTGCGCGTCGCGGAGGCGCAGACCGGGAGCTTCCACCTGGGGGCGGAGGGATGCACGATCGACCTCGACAAGGAGGTCGCCGCGCTGGACGTCGAACGCGCGGAGACGCTGGCCAACATGGTCGTCTGCGAGAACCGCCGCGTGCAGGTGGGCTACTACGGGATGGAGGAGGCCAAGGGGCTCCCGCTCCGGAAGCCGCCGCCCGCCGTGGTGGGGCGCCTCCGCATCGTCACGGTGGACGGCTTCGACTGCCAGGCCTGCTGCGGGACCCACCCGCGGACCACCGGCGAGGTGGGCGTGATCATGGTGACGGGCCTGGAGCGCCAGAAGGGCGCCACGCGGGTGCATTTCGTGTGCGGCTTCCGAGCGCTGCGCGAGGCGCGCGAGAACGCGCGGGTGCTGCGGGCGCTCACGGGAAAGCTCTCGGCCGGGCGCGGCGAGATCGAGAAGGCGCTCGACCGCGCGCAGGAGGACTTCGCCGACACGCGGCGCCGGCTGGTCGCGGCGGAGAAGAAGCTCGCGGAGCATCTCGGAAAGGAGCTGGCGGCGCGCGGGACTGTCGTGGTGGAGGCGTTCGAGGGGAAGGACCTCGAATATGTCCGTGCGGTGGCCACGCAGGTGGCGGCGGTGCCCGGCCGGGTGGCGATCCTGGCCGGGACGGGGGAGAGTTCGTGCCTCGTGCTTTCGAGGAGCCAGGACCTGGGGACGCTCGACCTCCGCCCGATCTTCAAGGACGCGATCCAGGCGATCCAGGGGAAGGGCGGGGGCACGCCGCACTTCGTCCAGGGCGGCGGCCCCGGGAAGGACGTCCGGGCGGCCCTCAAGGCGGCCGAGGACCGGATTCGTGCGAACCTGGGCGCTTAGCGCCGGTTTAAGCCTGGTGGCCGGCTGCGCGTCGGTCGCGGTCGATCCGCACGCGGTGCCGGTCGACGAGATCTCTGAGAACCAGCGCGACAAGGTGAAGCACGTCCTGGCGGACGTGGCGGCCGTGGTGCCCCTGGAGGGTACGGACGTCAAGAGCCGCCCGGAGCTGCTGGACTTCCTGCTCTCCGAGATGCCTTTCACGGGCGGCGTGGTCCGGGAGCTGAACCGCGGGAAGTGGGACATCCACCGGAATCCGGAGAAGCCCGAGAAGGACGTGTTCTACGTCAAGGACACGGACGGGATGTGGCTGCGCTTCGAGCTGGTCCATCGGGACGGCCTGCGGCGCTTCTATCTGTCCCGCGGTTTCTTCCCCATGGGGCTGCTTCCCAGGCTCGAGGGGCGTACGCTCGTGGTGATGAGGTCCCTTCCGAAGGCGGAGGGTGTGTGGATCGACGCCGTGGTCTACGTCCGCGTGGAGACCGAGATCTACCGGAACGTCGCCAAGGCCACGCGGGGCCTGCTCGAGGAGAAGGTCCGGGAGAAATCCGGTTATTTCATCGGGGCGGCCAAGTGGGTCGCCGAGCTGGCGGCGCAGCGCCCGGACTGGCTCTACGAGCAGGTGAAGGGCTCGAAGGAAGTGGATCAGGAAGTCCTCGAGGAATTCCGAAGGAAGTATCTGCGTTAAGGAAGTCCCGGGGGCATCGGGGACATGTAGCGAACCACCAAGGCACCGAGACACAAAGCCCCCCGGTAGGCGACTTGGTGTCTTTGTGGTGAATCAGGGGCTCGCGAGTCGGGCGGGCAGCCTGGCGCGCGTTGACAATCGGGCGGCGAGAGGCGGGGCGCGGACGGTCGCGGTGCAGCCGGTGCTGCGCTGAGGCAAAGTCCGGGCTCCGCAGGGCAGGGTGGTCGCTAACGGCGACACTCCGTCGCAAGACGGGGATGGAAAGTGCCACAGAGACTCAGACCGCCTCCGGCGAAAGCCGGGGGTAAGGGTGAAAAGGCGGGGTAAGAGCCCACCGCTCCGGCGGCGACGCCGGAGGCCCTCCTGCGCGTCCCGCTCACGCGGCGGCGCTACGGAGGATCCGTCGAAAGGCGGACATGGAAAACCCCACCCGGAGAAAGGCCGAATAGAAGCGCGCGGCCGCAAGGCCAGGGGCGGCCCGCCCCGATCTCCCCTCGCGGGGAGGGCGCGCCATGGGTAGGCCGTACGAGCGCCGGCGCAAGCCGTCGTCGAGATTGATGACCGTCGTCCCTCGAAAGGGGGAACCAGGACCCGGCTTACAGCGCCCCGCCTTCCGCCGCCGCGATTGACAACCCATTCCCGGCGGGCTAGACTGCGGAAATATGGGGTATAGGACTGCATGAGGCCCGCCGCATGGTCCCTGGCTTTCCTCGCCTGCGCCGCCTCGACGGCCTTCGCTCAGGACGACGAGCGCACCCGCCGCATCTACGACCGCATCGAGAAGGAGATCCGGGAATCCCAAGCCAGGCTCCGGGAGGACCTCAAGGCGCTGATCCGCGAGGAGATCCAGAAGTCCCGCGCGCCGGGTAAGGCCGATCCGCCCGCCCCCGCCGCCCGCAAGAAGGTCTACCTGGGCATCGTGGCGGACGACCAGAACGACGAGGACCGCAAGGCCCTGGGTGCGGCGGGCGGCATCAAGGTCGCCGAAGCCAAGGGCCCCGCCCAGAAGGCCGGGTTCCTGCCGGGGGACCTCGTTCTCTCGCTCGGCGGCCACGCCCTCTCCGAGGACAGCGTCGGCGAGGTGCTCGCGAAATTCCAGCCGGGCGACGAGGTCGAGGCCGTTCTCCTGCGGAAGGGGAAGCGGCTGGCCGTCCGGATCACGCTGGCTGAGCGCAAGGATTAGCGTGGGTGCGGCCGATATAGCCTGAGCGGATAGCCATGACGACCCAGAGCTTCTACACTCCCGACAAGGCGGCCGAACTCATCGGTTGCAAGGAAGAAGAGGTCATCACCTACATCAAGAGCGGCCAGCTCAAGGCCTCCTTCATGAACAATATCGCCAACTGGGTCATCACCCACGGGGACCTGGTCACCTTCCTCAAGGCCAACCGGGATTTCAAGACGGTCTCCAAGATGTTCACGCGGCGCATCATCCTGGTGGACCGCGATCCCAAGGTTCAGGACTACGTGCGCCTCGAACTCGGCCGCCAGGGATTCGAAATCAAGGTGGCCACCTCCGAGAAGGAGGTCGGCTTCCTGGTGGGCGAGTACCAGCCGGACGTGATCTGCGTCCACCTGGGCGCCACGACCCGGCCTAAGGACCCCGTCAAGGCCAGCCTCGAGCGGGCGAGGAGCGCCTACAAGACCTACATCATCCTGTACCACAACTTCGCGGCCAACACGACCACCACCCCGATGATTGCCGAGCAGATCAAGGCCGTGAACGCCGACACCATCGTGATCACCGACCGGGGCGTGACCCCCCTGGTCGAGGCGGTTCGCGCCCGGTTCGGCCTCAAGAGCAACACCCAGCCCCAGCGCCGGCCCCTGGGTCCCTGACAGGGAATTTGCTCAATTGACGGTCGGATCCTTGAATCATTGGGGCTGCCCCCTGCGTCCCCCAGGGGGATCCTTCGAGGATGCAGTCGTCGGTGATCCGATCGGGCCCTGCCGGGGCGCGCGAGCCGGGCCCAACGGTCCGGGCTCCCGGGCGTATCACTTGGGCATCCTGGTCTGGAGTGTCTTCTCGGAGGTTTTATGAAATCCGCCACCCGGGTCCTGATTCCGTTCGCCCTGACCCTTGCGCTCGCGCCCCTGGCGGCCGCCCAGGATGACAAGGAAACCCAGAAGAAAAAGATCCTCCAGGAAGTCGAGAAGCGCCTGGAGGCGGAGCACGACCGGCTCCTGAAGGATCTCGAGAAAGTCATAGAGGAGGCGCTCGCCGGGAAGAAGGCCGCCCCCGCGCCCGCTG
>JAHFOZ010000369.1 GCA_023261405.1 Planctomycetota bacterium | reverse complement strand
GGTGGTGTAGGACTTCTCGTAGTTCACGCCCGAGGCCTTGTAGATCGTGGCGAAGAGGTCCTTGATGCCGACGGGCTTCGTCACGGCATAACCGTTGGGGCCCGTGGAGCCGTAGGCGATGCCGCCCTTGAGCCCGCCTCCCGCCATGGCGACCGAGAAGCCGTTGGCGTGGTGGTCGCGGCCCTTGCCGGGGTTGATGTCCGGGGTGCGGCCGAACTCGCCCATCCACATGACAAGCGTGTCCTTGAGCATGTCCTGCTGGGCCAGGTCCTTGATGAGCGTGCCCATCCCGGCGTCGAGCGTGGGGAGCATGCCCTTGAGGCGGTTGAAGTTGTCGTCGTGGGTGTCCCAGCCGCCCATGCCGATCTCGACGAAGGACACGCCGTGCTGCACGAGACGCCGCGCCAGGAGGCAGTTGACGCCGAAGCGGCCGCCGTATTCCTTGCGGAGCTCGGCCGGCTCCTCGCCGTAGTTGAAGGCCTTCAGGAGGGGCGTGTTCATCACGTCCTCGGACTTCACGTACGCGCCCTCGACCTTCTTGATCTCTGCCTGCTGCCGCAGGCTGTCCCACTCCTTGGCCTGCTTGAGGAGCAGGTCCGCGCGGGCCTTGTCCCGGGTCGCATCCACGTTGCGGCGGATGTTCGGGATGGGGTTGTCCGCGTTGGCCAGGCGGAACGGCATGTAGTCGTCCCCGAAGGTGTTGGCCTGGGGGATGGCCGGCGGGTCGATCGCGATGAAGTACGGCAGGGGGAAGTCCTTCTTCCCATTCTCGTAGCTCACCACCGTGCCGGTCGAGGGGATCTCGAGGCCCGGGATCGGCGCCATGCCGATGTGCATGAGGGAAGTGCCGCGCTCGTGCGCGCCCTCATGAGTGGCCATGGAGCGGACCACCGAGATGTGCTTGCCCTGCGAGGCGCACACCTTCATGTGCTCCGAGAACTGCATGTTCTGCGAGCCCACCGCGGAGATGGCCTTGAACTCGCCGCCGTTCTTGTCGCCGGGCTTCGGATCCCAGGTGTCGATATGGCTGGGGCCGCCGCCCATCCACAGCATGATCACGGCCTTCGCCCTGGCGCCGCCCGCCGTCGCGGCCTGCTTCGCCCGGGTTTCCTGGGCCAGCACGGAATGGGGCATCGTCGCGGCCGCAAGGCCGGCGCCCGCTCCCAGGCTGAACCGCAGGAAGTTCCGGCGATCGATCGCCGGCACACAACTCACGCATTTTGCCATCGCTATCTCCTCTCCAACTTTCAATCAATGACGGGTGACGAACTCGGCCGTATTGAGGAGCGTCCAATACGCGTCCTCCCACGCGGACGGGTACTGCCTGACAAAACCCCAGTACCTCTTGATCTCGGAATCGCTCGCCGGGCGCGAGAGGGCGGCGAGGAACATCTCATTGATCTTGTCCTCGTCGGCAGCGCCCTGCATGCCCTTGATCCTGCCGAGCACCCCGCCCGACGAGATCCAATTGCCGATCTCCGTGTTGTTCCGAAGCAGGAGGGCCTGCCGGGCATTCCCGGGCAGCGGAGTCACCTCGCACCACACGGCGCCCGCGGGGAAGAGGGAACTCACCATGTCCATGGTCGTCTTGGTGTTCCGGGAGGGCTTGCCCTGGGTGGCCACCTGGATCGCGTTGATGAGCTGCTCGCCCGTGAGCTGCTTGATCGGGCCGCGCGAGAAGTCGATCTTCATCGCGGACTTGTCGCTCTCGCAGGAGCGCTGGTAGGCGTCCGAGTTGCAGATCACCCGGATCAGGTGCTTCAGCGAGTACTTGTTGCTGATGAGCTCCTTGGTGAGCGACTCGAGCAGGCTGGGGGACAGCGCCTGGTTGCGCTTGTTGAAGTCGTCCACCGGATGCACGATGCCGCGGCCGAAGAGGTAGCCCCATACCCGGTTGGCCAGGGCCCGCGGCAACTGGGTGTTGGCCTTGCCCGTCATGAGCAGGGTGAGCACCCTGGCGCGGTCGTCCTTGGGACCGGCCTCGCCGCCGTAGAGGAACTTGGGCTTCGCGGTGCCGCCCGAGGCGAGCTTGACCTTGTTGTCCTTGTCGTTCGCGTCCGGGCTCTTCTCGATCTGCATCTCGCCTTCGTCGACGTACTTCAACTCGATGTGGGCGACGCTGTCCTTCTCGCCGCCGCTCCCGTAGCCGCGGGCGCGCTGGCGGACGTTGAAGGCCGCGAGGCCGTAGTAATCCTCGACCTTCCAGGCGTCGAACGGATGGTCGTGGCAGCGGGCGCAGAGGATGCGGACGCCCAGGAGGTGCCGGGCCGTCCCGTTGGCGAACTCCATCGCCTGGCCGTCGCCGAAGTAGAAGGAGAGCTTGTAGGCCATGGCCGGGTCGCCTTCGTCCGTGCCGCGCGCGTCCAGCATCTTGGCCACGATCTCGTTCCAGGGCTTGTCGCCGGCCAGCTGGCCCTTGAACCACTTGCGGAAGTCCGCCACGATCCGGGCGCTGGCTTCCTTGCCCACCTTGGGCATCGTGTCCATCACGACTTCGTGGTAGTTGCCGAACCACACTTCGGAGAACTGCCGCTCCCAGAGGTCCGCCCAGTCGTCGGAGGCCACGAGCTCGTCGATCTTGGCCGCGCGCTTGTTGGGGCTGGTGTCGGCCATGAAGGCCTTCACCTGATCCAGGTTCGGGGGGTAACCCACGAGGTCGAACATGACCCGCCGCAGGAACTCCCCATCCTCGGCCACGGGCGACTGCACCGAGGTGTTGTACCCCTTGACGCTCTTTACTCCGCCATCCACGGTGGAGGACGCCATGGGCTTCTTCCCGTCCTGCGGCACGGACTCGGCGCCCACCCCCAGTGTGAAAAGCAGCGCGAGCACGCCCGCTCCAACCTTCGCTACGTTCATCTTCCTAATCCCCCTAAATTCGCGATCTGTTTCTCGCCTCGTAAATCCTACACGCAGGTTGGCGAAAAAGTGTCAGGTCGCTGCAAAAAAAAAGCGACACACATCCGCCATGCACCCACCCCCCTGACAACTTCAATTAGCGCGATTTTTGGGGTCTTTTCCTCGTTCGGAGCCTGGCGGACCGCAATTCACTTATGGAGTGTATCCGCTTCATGGGGCGGAATCCAGTACCGACTCCATACGCGCGGGGGGCACTCGTGGTCGATTGCGCGGGGTTGCCCCAGACCGTCCTTGAGCGGTGGGGGTGGCGACTTGGGGGGGCGGATTGGCCGGAGCGTTTCTCCTTGACTCGATCCCTGCACGACCTTTTACTAGATGAAGGCGAGGCGTCGCACCCCGGATTTCACGCAGGAGGCTTCCCATGGGCCGTCTCGGGCGTCGCTCGCATCTCCGGAATACCCCGCGTCCCCCCGCCCCCGAATCCCCCGCCCCCGCCCGCCCGGCCGCAGCCGGCGCCCGTGCCCTCCGCCGCCCTCCCGCCGTCACCGCCGGAAGTCTCGGTATCCCTCAGTGGACCGAGCTCATCCAGGAATTCCCCGACTACGCTCAGGCCTATCTCGAGCGGGGCATCCTTCTCTACCGCACTCACCGCCACGAGAACGCGCTCTTCGATTTCAACCAGAGCCTCAAGTTCAATCCCCAGGACCTCAAGGCCTTCTTCTGGCGAGGCTGCACCTATCTCTCCATGAAGCGCTACCGCGAGGCGGTGGCGGACTTCAAGAAGTACATTCCCCACGACCGCGAGAACGCCCAGGCGTGCTACAACTGCGCCTGCGCGCTCGTGGAGCTGAAGGACCTGGACGGCGCCCTCGGATATCTCGACAAGGCCCTCGAGCGCAAGTCCGATCTCGCCGCGGCCCTCGTCTTGCGCGGCGAGCTCCGCGTTCGGCGCAAGGAGGTGGACCTCGCCCTCGCGGATCTCGGGGCGGCCCTCGAGCTGGAGCCGCAGAACGCCGAGGCCCTCGCCTTCCGCGCCCAGGTGCACATGGCGCGGGGCAACTTCGGGCGCGCCATGGAGGATCTCAACGCCTCGCTCGCGGCCGACCCGGAGGCCGCCGCGCCCTACCACGTCCGCGGCACGATCTCCCTCAAGAAGCAGGACTATGCCGCCGCCATCAAGGACCTCGAGAAGGCGCTCGCCGTCAAGCCCGAGCTGGCCGTGGATCTCCGCTACGCCGAAGCTTATCTCTTCCGCGCCCGCGCCGCCGCCCAGGGAGGCACGCTGGACCAGGCCGTCCAGGATTTCGACCGCGCCCGCGCGCTCAATCCCAACATCGTCCCCGTGGCCGAGCAGGCGGGGTGCCTGCGGAGGAGGGGCGGCCAGCGGTTGAAGGCGGACGACGTCCCCGGGTCGATCGCGGACTTCGAGAGCGCCCTCTCGCTCCAGCCCGACGTGGAAGATCCCCTGTACGCCGAAGCGGTCTATCGCCGCGCTGTGGCGCTGGCCCGCGAAGGCTCCCACGACCCGGCCCTCGCGGACCTGGACCGGATTATCGCGGTCACGCCCGACTTCAAGGTCGACCCCGTGTTCGGCCCCTCGTTCGGCCACCGCGGCCGAGCGCGGGTCGAGGCGGGAAAATTCGACGAGGCGATGGAGGACCTTACGCGCGCCATTTCCATGATGCCTTCCGAGGCCGCCCACCGCGAGGCCCGGGCCTCCTGCTACTACCAGAAGGGGGAGGCCGAGCGCGCCGCGGGCGACATCGAGACCGCGCTCAAGCTCCAGCCGGATCTCGAGATTGATCCCGAGCTCTACCTGGCCTTCAGCGACCGGGCCAAGTCCCGGCTGGGGCAGGGTGACGTTCTGGGCTCCGTAGCCGACTACGAGACGGCCCTCGCGGTCCACCCCGAGGTCAAGGACGACCCTGACTACGCCCGCGCCCTCCTGGGCCGCTGCGAGGCGTATCTCCAGCAGAAGAAGCCCGAGCTCGCGCTCGCCGACCTGGAGCGCGCCCAGTCGATCCAGCCCGGCGTGGTGGTGAGCCCCCATGTGGCCGGGGCCTATTGCACGCGCGCCCAGACGCGGCTGGGTCGGGGGAAGACGGAGCTGGCGTTCAAGGATCTTGCCCGGGCCCTCGAACTCGACCCGAAGCACGCGGACGCCTACGCCCTCCGTGGGGCGCTCCACCGCGACCGCATGGATTACGCCGACGCGCTGGCCGATCTCCAGAAGGCCCTCGAGGCTGATCCCGCGCGCCGCGCCGTTCTGCAGCCGGAGATCAAGAAGATCCAGGCGATGCTGGCCTGACTCTGGTCGCGGCCGGTTTGCCTGTGTCCTGCCCGGGGAGATCGGGTAGTATACGCCGTCCCTGAGGAAGGCCCCCGATGCCCCAAGAACGGCGCAAGTACCCGCGAATCAAGCCGTCCGCCGAATATACCCTGGCCTGCTGCAACGCCGATTTCGCCGCCCAGCCCGGCCAGCGCAGCAACCTCGCCCTCAAGTTCATCGACATGAGTCCCAAGGGCGCCATGATCGTGACGGTCGGCCGGCTCCGTGAAGGCGTAAACCTGCACGTGGAGATCGTCAACCCC
>JAHFOZ010000368.1 GCA_023261405.1 Planctomycetota bacterium | reverse complement strand
GAGATCCAGAACCGCCTCGCCGTGGCGCTCCTCGAGGGCCGCTTCAAGGACGGGGACACGGTCGCCGTGAGGACGAAGCGGGGGGGTGGACTTGAGCTTGTAGCCGGTAGCTCGTAGCCCCTACAAGGTACAGGCTACTGGCGGCCCGCTCAGAATTCATCCTCGGTCAACTGCACGTCGTAGGTCGACGCGTAGTGCGTGAAGCCGAGCTGGCCCGCCAGCTTCACGGCGGCTCCATGCTCCTGGGGCGTGCGCCACATCGCGATGAGACCCTTCCCGAAGGCGTGGGCCATGCTCCCGCTCACCACGCGCTTCGCATGCCCCTTCCCCCGGTGGGCCGGGTGCGTGACCACCCCGATGTAGGCGAGCAGCCCGCCCATCACGAGGTAGCCCGAGGCGGCCACGATCTCGTTCCCCTCGAAGAGCCCGAAATTCGTGTTCCGGTCCGAGGCGAGCTTGGACTGCTTCCAGGCCACCTCGCCGCAGCCCTCCGCCAGCCGGAGCATCGCGGCCTCGTCGTCCGGAGTCAGGAGCCGGGCGGTCGTCGCCACCGGCTTGAAACTCTCCTTGTCGCAGACGCCCACCCAGGCGGGCGGCGAGACGCGGTCCTTCCAGACCACGAAGGTCTTGGCGAGGAAGTCGGGATCGAACGCCTGCGCCGGCGCCGCCGCGCGGAGCTTCGCGCGCTCGATCTCCGGGACGACGCCCGGCACGGAGACCAGGCAGGCCTCCGCGTGGCGGAAGACGAGGACGCCATCGAAGGTTTTGAGCGCCTTGTGGGGCTGGACGAGGGTCTTCGTCCCGTTCAAGTCCGCGGGGTCGCAGCCGAAATATCCCGCCCAGAAGCCGTCGATCTTCCGGATCGTGTCGGGGCCGGCCATCACTCGTCCCACTTCATGTCGCCGGTGGGTTTCGCGGCGGGCGGCCGGGGCGCATGCGGCGAGCCGTTGCCGGGGGGCTCGGCGGGCGGGCGGGCCGCCGGCTCCGCGAGCTCGGCGCTCACCACGTCCGCGAGCTTCCGGCAGAGCGCGGGGAGCACCTCCACGGGGCGCGGCTTCCCGGGGGCCATGGGGATGAACGGCTCGAACTCGACCCGGACGTCGAACGTCTTCCCGTCCGCCGAGAGGTGGGCGGTGACGTCGAGGATGTCGTAGCCGCGGCGGCCGATCTGGCCGAGAAGCCGCTGGAGCGCGCCCTCGTCGTGCCTGAGCCGGACGTTCAGCGTCGTGCTCATTTCTGTGTCTTGTCCCCGACCATCATCTCGGCGTTGGACTTGGCCGGCGGAACGAGGGGCCAGACGTTCTCGGCCTGCTCGATCGAGACGTGGGCGAACAGCGGGCCTCGCTCGTTGAGGAGGCGGTCGATCGCCCGCGGCACGTCCTTGCGCTCCCGGACGAAGAAGGCCGGGATGCCGAAGGCCTCCGAAAGCTTCACGAAATCGGGGTTGTCCCAGAGGTCGATCTCGCTGTATTTCTTCGCGAAGAAGAGCTCCTGCCACTGCCGCACCATCCCGAGGGCCTGGTTGTCCACGAGGAGGATCTTGACGGGGATGTTGTAGCGCTTGAGCGTGGCCATCTCCTGGATGTTCATCATGATCGAGCCGTCGCCCGAGACGCAGATCACGCGGCAGTCCGGGCGCCCGAGCTGGGCGCCGATCGCCGCCGGGAGGCCGAAGCCCATCGCCCCCGAGCCGCCGCTGGTGAGATGATGCTCCGGGCGCCGGAAGCCGTAGTGCTGGGCCACCCACATCTGGTGCTGGCCCACGTCGCAGGTGATGATCGTCTTGTCGTCGGCCTTCTCGCCGAGCTCCTTGAGCATCGCCGGCACGTAGACGCCGTCGCCCGGCGCTTCGTAGTTCCAGGCGTAGTCCTTCTTGTACTGGAGGCAGGTCTCCCGCCACTCCGCCACCTGCGGGAGCGGCTCGGTGAGCGCCTTGAGCGCGGGCCGGATGTCCCCGACGATCCCCGCCTCCGTGCGGCGCAGCTTGCCGACCTCGGAGGCGTCGGCGTCCATGTGGATGACCTTGGCATTCGGGGCGAACTCGGCGAGCTTGCCGGTCGCGCGGTCGTCGAAACGCGCGCCCATGCAGACGAGGAGGTCGCACTCCTGCACGGCGAGGTTCGACTGCTTGAATCCGTGCATCCCCAGCATGCCCAGGAAGAGCGGGTCGGTCGCCGGGAGCGTGCCGAGTCCCTTGAGCGTGTGAACCACGGGGATCTGGGTGGCCTTCACGAATCCGCGGAACTCTTCGATGGCGTTCGCCATGCCCACGCCGCCGCCCACGTAGAGGATCGGCTTCCGCGCCTCGCGAAGCAGCTTCGCGGCCTTCTGGATCGACTCCTTCGAGGGCGCGGGGGGCCTCTCCTCCTCGAGGTTGCGCGGCAGGAGGCTGAGGTCCGCCTTGCCCTCCTGAACATCGCGCGGGATGTCCACGAGGACCGGCCCCGGGCGACCGGTCCGGGCGATGCGGAACGCGTCTCGCATGATCTCGGGCAGATCCTCGGGGCGCCGCACGAGAAAGCTGTGCTTCACGATCGGGAGGGTGATCCCGAAGATGTCCACTTCCTGGAAGGCATCGGTGCCGATGAGGAAGGTCCGGACCTGGCCCGTGATGGCGACGATGGGGACCGAGTCCATGAAGGCGTCGGCGATGCCGGTGACGAGGTTGGTGGCCCCGGGGCCCGAGGTGGCCACGCAGACGCCCACCCGGCCCGACGCGCGGGCATAACCGTTGGCGGCGAAGGCCGCGCCCTGCTCGTGTCGGACCAGGATGTGCTTGAACTTGGCCCCGACGATGGCGTCGTAAAAGGGCATGATCGCGCCGCCGGGGTAGCCGAAGATGGTGTCGACCCCTTCGGCCTCCAGGGCCCGGCAGACAAACTCGGCGCCTCTCATTTCCGGCATCGGGGACTCCCTTCGCTTACGCTTTCACCTTTTTCGGCTTCGACGCCTTCGCCCCTGAACCGTTGCCCGCCCGGCTCTCCAGCGCGGGGCCGCCCTTGGGCGCCGCCGGGGGCTGGAGCCAGGACATGCGGGACCGCAGCTCCTTGCCGACCTTTTCGATCGGGTGGTTGAGGTCCCGCTCCAGGAGCTTCGAGTAGACCGGGCGGTTCGCCTGGTTCTCGAGCACCCACTCGCGGGCGAACTGGCCGGAGCGGATCTCCTCGAGGATCGTTTTCAGGGTCTCGCGAACGTGGGCGTCCACCACGCGCGGCCCGCGCGTGAGATCGCCGTACTTGGCCGTCTCGCTCACGAACTGGTGCATCTTGGCGAAGCCGCCCTCGTAGATCAGGTCCACGATCAGCTTGAGTTCGTGGAGGCACTCGAAGTAGGCCACCTCGGGCTGGTACCCGGCGGCCACGAGCGTCTCCCACCCCGCGGCGATGAGCTCCGTCGCTCCGCCGCAGAGCACGGCCTGCTCGCCGAAGAGGTCGGTCTCCGTCTCCTCGAGGAACGAGGTCTCGATCACGCCGGCGCGCGTCCCGCCGATCGCGTGGGCGTAGGCGAGCGTGCGCTCGAAGGCCTTCCCGCTCGCATCCTGCTGGATCGCGATCAGGCAGGGAACGCCCTTCCCCTCGACGTAGGTGCGGCGGACGAGGCTGCCGGGGCCCTTGGGCGCGACCATCGTGATGTCGAGCTCCGGCGAGGGCCGGATCTGGCCGAAGTGGATGTTCAACCCGTGGGCGAAGAGGACCATGCCGCCCTTCTTCAGGTTGGGCGCCACGACCTCCTTGTAGAGCGACGCCTGCTGCATGTCGGGCACGAGCATGCAGACGATGTCGGCGCCCTTCGCGGCGCTCACGGGGTCCTCGGGCTTCCAGCCGTCCTCGGTGGCCTGGGCCCAGGTCTTCCCGTCGGGCCGGAGGCCCAGACCCACGTTCACGCCGCTGTCGCGGAGGTTGAGCGCGTGGGCGCGGCCCTGGCTGCCGTAGCCGAGGACGACGACCCGCTTAGCGTCGAGCGCCTTGGGCTTTGCGTCCTTTTCCCAGTAGAGCTTTGCGGCCATTCGATCCTCCATCGTTCCAAATGGGCAGAGTGACCGCGCCCTCGGAGGCCGAGGACACGGAGGCGGCGTACTTCGCCATCACGCCGCTCGTATAAGCCGGTTTCGGGGCCTTCCAGCCCTTCGCGCGCTTCTTGAGGTCCGCCGTGACGCCGAGGGTCCGCGTCTTCACGTCGATCGTGATCTCGTCGCCGTCCTTGAGGAACGCGATCGGTCCGCCGACCGCCGCCTCGGGGGCCACGTGGCCCACCATGAAGCCGTGGGTCGCCCCGCTGAAGCGGCCGTCCGTCACGAGGGCCACGTCCTTGCCGAGCCCCTGTCCCTGGATGGCGCCCGTGACGGCGAGCATCTCGCGCATCCCGGGGCCGCCCCTGGGGCCCTCGTAGCGGATCACGACCACGTCCCCGGGCTTGATCTTCCGCGACTGGACCGCCTTGAACGCCGCCTCCTCGCCGTCGAAGACGCGGGCGGGGCCCACATGCCGGTCGCGGCTCTGGCCGGAGACCTTGATGACGCACCCCTCCGGCGCCAGGTTCCCGCGCAGGATGTGGATGCCGCCTTCCTTCTTGTAGGGCTTCTCGAGCGTGAGGATCACCTGCTGGCCGGGCGTCTCCTTCGCCTCGGCGGCCTCCTCCGAGAGCCTCCGGCCGGTGACCGTGAGTTCGTCCTTGAGGAGCCCTCCGTCCAGGAGGCGCTTCGTGAAGAGGCGCACGCCGCCGGCCTTCTGCACGTCCAGGGCGACGTACTTCCCCCAGGGCTTGAGGTCGGTGATGATGGGGCTGCGCTTCGAGATCCGGTCGAAGTCGGAGAGGTCGAGCGGGAGGCCCGCCTCGCGGGCGATGGCGAGGAGGTGGAGCACGCCGTTGGTGGAGCCGCCGCTCGACATGACGGCGGTGATGGCGTTCTCCACGGCCTTGCGGGTGACGACCTTGCGGGGCGTGATCCCCGCCTTGAGGAGCTTCATGACGAGGCGGCCCGCCTCGACGGCGGCGTTCTGCTTGTCGGGATCGACGGCCGGGATGTCGCTCATCCCCATGGGCGAGATCCCGAGGAGCGTCATCGCCATGGCCATGGTGTTCGCGGTGAACTGGCCGCCGCAGGCGCCGGCCCCGGGGCAGGCATTGTCCTCGAGCGCCTTGAGCTCGGACTCGCCGATCTTCCCCGCCGCGCAGGCCCCGATGCCCTCGTAGACGTCCTGGATCGTGATGGCCTTCCCATTGAGGTAGCCCGGCAGGATCGAGCCCGAGTAGATCATGAGGCCGGGGAGGTCGAGGCGCAGGAGGGCCATGACCGTCCCGGGGATCGTCTTGTCGCATCCTGAGATGGCGACCACGCCGTCGAGGAGGTGCCCCCGCACGACCAGCTCGATGGAGTCGGCCACCACCTCGCGGGAGATGAGGGAGGCCTTCATGCCCTCGGTGCCCATGCAGATGCCGTCCGTGACGGTGATGGT
>JAHFOZ010000367.1 GCA_023261405.1 Planctomycetota bacterium | reverse complement strand
GTCGTACAGCATCGTCCGGCCCGCGAGCGACGCATCGATGGACGGGGGCAGTCCGAGCTCGTGGAAGAGCAGGTCCTCGTAGCAGAGGAAGTAGCGGGCCTTCTTGAAGACGTCCGGGCGCTCCTGCTTCCACCAGAGGATCTTGGATCCTGTGTACATGCCGTGGAGCGGCATCCCCGTGATCTCGAAGATACGGCGCTTCGGGACGCGCTTCTCCCACCAGCGGACGAGCGGGGCGGTGCGCGCGTCGAAGGTGACGATACCGGGATGGAGGTAGCTCCCGTCCTTTCCCACCGGCGTGACGGCCTCGCCCTGGGCGGCGACCGCGAGGGCGCGGACCGGGTCTTTCCGCGTCTTCGCCCCGACCTCGCGGACGGCCTCCCGGACCGACTTCATCACGCGGACGGAGTCGAGCTCGATCCACCCGATCCTCGGGAACTGGAGCGGGTACTCCCGGTAGGCGGAGGCAAGGATCCGCCCCTCCGGGTCGAAGACCACGGCCTTGCACCCGGTGGTGCCGATGTCGATGCCAAGGAGGCTCATCGGACTACCTCGGATACGCGGCGGGCACCCCGCCGTCCACGTTGAGGATATTCCCGGTGGACTTCGAGGCGCGGCTGGAGGCGAAGAAGTACACCGCTTCGGCGATGTCCTCCGGGTAGATGTGCACTTTCATCGTCGTGCGCTTCTTGTAGAACTCCTCGAGCTCGTCGGGCTTGATGCCGTAGTCCCGCGCGCGCTCCTCGCGCCACTCCTTGGTCCAGATCTTGGACTTGGAGAGCACCGCGTCGGGATTCACCACGTTCACGCGGATCCCGGTAGGGCCGCCCTCCTCGGCGAGGCAGCGCGCCAGGTGAAGCTCGGCCGCCTTCGCGGAGCTGTAGGCCACGTTGTTCTTGCCGGCCACGAGCGCGTTCTTGGAGACCACGAAGACCAGGTTTCCCCCGCGGCCCTGCGCCTTCCAGACGCGGAAGGCCTCGCGCGCCGTGAGGAAGTAGCCGGTGGTCAGGATCGCGTGCAGCTTGTTCCATTCCGAGAGCGGGTGGTCCTCCACGGGGAACGCGCGGGCGATTCCGGCGTTCGCCACCACGATGTCCACGCCCCCGAACTCGAGGACCGCCTTCCGGTAGGCCTCGGCCACGGACTGCTCGTTCGTCACGTCCATGGGGGCGGCGATGGCGCCCCGGCCGATCTCCTTCGCGGTCCTCTCGGAGCCCTCCGCGTCGATGTCGGCGATGACCACGTGCGCGCCCTCCGAGGCGAAGCGCTCGGCGCAGGACCTTCCGATCCCGCCGGCGCCCCCCGTAACGAGGGCGACCTTGCCGGTCAGCTCCTTGTCGGGCGGGAGGGTCGTCAGCTTGTAGCGCTCGAGGGGCCAGTACTCGATGTTGAAGGACTCCTCCTCGTTGAGGGAGAGGAATTTCCCCTGGCTCGAAGCGCCCTTCATGACGGTGATCGCGCGGTGGTAGAGCCACGAGGCGGCGATGGCCGTCTCCTTGGTCTTGCCCGTGGTGACCATGCCGACGCCGGGAACGAGGAGGATGCGCGGATACGGATCCTCCATCTTCATCTTGGGGTCCTTGATGTACTTCGCGAAGTACGCCTCGTAATTCTTCCGGTAGGCGTCCATCGCGGGGACGAGTTCGGCCTTGAGCGCGGCCGCGTCGCCGGTCCTCGGGTCCCACTGCGCGAAGTACGGCGCGATCTTGGTGCTCACGAGGTGGTCCGGGCAGGCGGCGCCGACCGCGGCCAGGTCGCGGCTGGAGGCCCCGTTCACGAATTCGAGGACGGGGGCCGAGTCGTCGTAGTGGAGCACGCCGGGGCGAAGGGCGCTGATCGCGCCGCGCACGGCGGGCAGCACCTGCCCCAGGATCTCGCGCCGCTTCTCGGCGGGAAGGGTCTCGGTCCGCACGCCGCCGAAGACCTTCGTGGTCGTGACCTTCTTCTGCACGGCGGCGTCGAACCTCTGGAGCATCGCGAGCGTGTTGTGGTAGCACTCCTTGGAGGTCTTTCCCCACGTGAGGAGCCCGTGCTTGGCGAGGATCACGCACTTGGCCTTCGCGTTCTTCTTCACGGCCTCGGAGACGGTCTTGGCGAGATGGAAGCCCGGGCGGTGGTAGTCCACCCAGACGAGATCCTCCTGGAGCAGGTCCTCGGCGAACTTCCGTCCGCCGTCGAGCGCGGCGAACCAGAGCGAGTAGTCCGCGTGGGTATGGTCGATCTGCTCGTAGGGCAGGAACGAGTGCATGAGGGTCTCGATGGACGGCCGCTTGGAGGGGATGTCCGTGAGGCAGTGGCCGAGGTAGGCCACCATGTCCTCGTCGCTCATCGAGGGACGCGGGTAGAGCTTGAGCACGGGGTCGTGGCGGACGCCGACGAAGTCCTCCCGGACGGCGGTGCGCAGGTCGGAGCCGCTGCCCTTGACGCGGAGGACCCTGGCGTCCGAGCCGTCGTAGTCCTTCTCCGTGTACTTCCCGGAGATGTTCCCGCCCTTCCAGTTGGTGACGGACGGGTCCTGCCCGAGGATGTTCGCGCGGTAGACGAGCTCGGAGTACCCGGTGAACTTCGCGGCCTCCGCGTCGTTCCAGAGGTTGGTCAATGCCATGGTCGCCCTTTCTAGAAGTCGAACTGGTCGATGTTTCCCTTGTTGAACGTGAAGGGGAGGCCCAGGAGGATGTGGTCCCCGGCGATCTCGATTTTCTTCAGGCGGCCCGCCTCAACCGCCTTGTCCCCCGCCTTGAGGGATCCCTTCTTGAGCTGCTGCGCCGCGTGGACCGTGAGATAGCCCAGGTCCATCGTGTTCCAGAGGACGACGGACTCGGTGACCCCCTCGTGGACGTACTTCTTGTTCTCGTTGGGCAGCCCGAGGCCGATGACCTTCACGTCCTTCCGGCCCGACTGCTTCACCGCCTCGGCGGCGCCCGGGACCGCCGGCGAGCAGATGGCCATGATCACCTTCACGTTGGGGTGATTGTTCAGGATTGTCTTGGCCTCCTCGAAGGCCTTCTGCTGCTTGTCGTCGCAGGGCCGGAGGTCGACCTGCTTCACGTCCTTGTACTTCTCCTCGTTCACCTTCTTGATGGCGTTCTGCCACTCGATCATGTTGCCGGCGGTCAGGGAGGCGGTGATGATGGCGAACTCGCCCTTGCATTCGAGGAGCCGGCTCGCATGGCCCATGAGGGTCTCCGCGATCCCCTGGGGCGTCGCCTGGTTCACGAAGAAGTCGCGCGCCTCGGGGGTGCTGTCCGCGTCCCACGTAAGGACCTTGATCCCCTTCCCGCGCGCCTTCTTGAGCACCGAGGCCATGCCCTCGCGGTTCTCCACGGCCACGGCGATGACGTCTACGCCGCGGGTGATCCAGGTGTCCACGATCGCGTTCTGGCCGGCGGGGTCCGGGTCGGTGGGGCCGTCCCAGAGGAGCTTGACGCCGAGTTCCTTCGACGCCTCCTCGGCCCCCTTCCGGCAGGCGATGAAGTAGGCGTTCCCCTTGCTCTTGGGCATCATGGCGATGGTCAGCGTGTCGGCGGGTGCCGGGGGCTTCGGGCCAGCACGGCCGGTCCCGCCGCCGCCGTCGCAGGCCCCGAGCGCCAGGAGGAGGACCGCGCAGGTTCGGATGCATCTGCTCATGTCAAATCCCTTTCGAGTTCCCGGAGAACCGCCCGAGGATCCGGTTGGCCACGATGGAGGCGATGAGGAGGATCCCCGTCAGGATGCCGGCCAGCTCCTTGGGCTGGTCGGCGAGGATGAGGCCGTTCTGGAGCACCGCGATGGCGAAGAGGCCCAGGAGCGTGCCGTGGATGTTCCCGCGTCCGCCGAAGATCGAGGTCCCGCCCAGCACCACCGCGGTGATCGCGCTGAGCTCGTACCCGGTGCCCGCATCCGCCTTGGCCTGCCCGAGGTGCGAGACGTAGATCACGGCCGCCAGGCTGGCCACGAGCCCGGAGAGGATGTAGACCATGGCGAGGCGCCTCCCCACCGGGATCCCCGCGTGGCGGGCCCCCTCGGCTGAGAAGCCGATCGCGTAGAGGCTCCGCCCCAGCGCCGTGCGATGCAGGAGCACCCAGAAGAAGGCCGCGACGACTAGGAACACGGGCATCTGGGCGGGGATGCCCCCGGCGAGATACCCCTGTCCCAGGAACTCAAAGCTGGCCGGGAAGTTCGTGAAATTGGCGTACTCGCCCGCCCCGGTGATCCCCTCCGCGAGACCGCGGAAGAGCGAGAAGGTCCCCAGCGTCACGATCAGCGCGGGGATGCGGAATCGGGCGATGAGAAGGGAGTTCAGCGAGCCGGCCAGGGCCCCCACGACGAGCGTCAGGACGGCCGCCGCGCCGATCGGGAGACCTCCGTCCCGCCACACCTTCCCGAAGAAGACGGCCGAGAGGCCCATGAGGGAGCCGACGGAGAGGTCGATCCCGCCGGTGACGATGACGGGCGTGAGGGCGAGCGCGAGGAGCCCGATCTCGACCGAGAGCCGGAGGATCTCGAAGGCGTTGTCCGCCGAGAAAAACCGGTGGCCAATCGCGCCGAAGAGGACGATCTCCGCCACCAGCAGGATCGCGAGCACCCGCTCGGGGGTGACCGGGATCCTCCAGGACAGGGATTCAGGCTGCGGCAACGCTCGCGCCAGCATCTTTTCGACGCCTCAGATTAAGCGCATCCGATGCGACCGCGACAAGGATTATCGCACCCTGGATGGTCTTCTCCCAATAGGCCGGGACCGAGAGGAACGCGAGGGCCGAGCCGATGGACATCAGCAGCAGGACCCCCACCAGCGAACCGATCAGCGTGCCGCGTCCGCCGGAGATGGCCGTCCCGCCCACGACCACCGCGGCGATCGCCTGGAGCTCCAGCCCCTTCCCCATGTTGGGGTCCACCTGGGGGAAGCGGACGGCGCCGAGGAGGCCGGCGAGGCCCGCGAGCGCCCCCATGACCACGAAGACGGAGAACACGGTGCGGCGGGGCCGTATTCCCGCCAGGCGCGCCGCCTCCGCATCCGACCCCACGGCGTAGACCGCCCTCCCGGCGGCGAGGTAGCGGAGACCGAGGAGGAACGCAGCGAAGACTGCGAGGGCGACCCCCACGATGAACACCTGCCCGGCGGACTGGGAGAACCCGCACCACTGGAAGGAGTCGGGGAGCCCCCTCACGAACTCCCCCTCGCGCTGCCAGCGGAGGGTTTCCTGGAGCGTGACCATGGTGGCCAGCGTCACCACGATCGAGGGAAGGTTGAGGCCCGCGACGAGCGCCCCGTTCAGCGCCCCCATGGCCGCTCCCGCGGCGACCGTCCCCAGGGCCGCGAGCGGCATGGGGAGCCCCGCCTTCGCCAGGAGGCCCGCCACGACGCCCGCGACGGAGACCTGGGATCCGATCGAAATATCGATGTGCCGGGCGAGGATCACGAGCGTCATCCCCACGGCGGCGATGAGCACGGGCGCGCTCTTCACGATGATCGACTGGAATT
>JAHFOZ010000366.1 GCA_023261405.1 Planctomycetota bacterium | reverse complement strand
GCGTCGGCCAGCCACTGCAGGAAGCCGTGCGGGCCGACGCGGTAGGGGCCCACGCGCGCCTGCATGTGGGCCGCGACCTTGCGCTCGATCAGGGTGGAAAGTCCGGCGTAGACGGCGATCAGGTTGATGAGCGCGCCGCCGACGATGAAGATGCCCAGAAGGCCCAGCAGCACGCCGCCGCCGCGGACTTCGTTCCAGATCTGGATCGGATCGAGGTTCATGCTATTTCAGCGGGATCCCCTGGTACTCGTCGGGGAACTCGTAGTCCTTGCGCAACGGGAAACCGGGCCAGTCCTCGGGCAGCAGGATGCGCCGCAGGTCCGGGTGGCCCTCGAAGCGGATGCCGTACATGTCGTAGGTCTCGCGCTCGTGCCAGTCCGCCGCCTTCCACACGGAGACGACGCTCGGGACCGAGGGGGTCTCGCGGCCCGCGGCCACCTTGAGGACCGCGCGCTGGTTCCGGGCGATGGACGTGAGATGGTAGACCACCCAGAACTCCTTGGTATCGTCCACCCCGCCCACGCTGGAGAGCAGCTCGAACTGCATCCCGGGGTCGGTTTTGAGCCAGCGGCAGGCGGCGACGAGGGCTTCCTTCTTCAGGATGCAATAGGGGTCGCCGGGGCATTCCACGATCGAGGCCACGCCGTCCGGGAACTGCTCCTTGATCTTCTCGTACACCTGCTTCAAGGTGAGTTGCATGAGGGGGCCCGGCTAGTCCGCCCGTTCCGGGGCCCCGGGCGCGGGACCGGTCTTCACTTCGCCGATGCTCTTGAGCCACTCGAGGTCGCCCTTGACCCAGACGTAGGCGAACCCGACGACCAGGATCCCCACGAAGAGAAGGATCTCCAGCAGCGCCAGGAGCTTGAATTCCTTGAAGATGGTGGTCCAGGGGAACAGGACCGCGATTTCCACGTCAAAAATCAGGAAGATCAGGGCGATGATATAGAAGCGGACGTTGAACTGGATCCAGGCGGTCCCGATGGCCTCCTCGCCGCACTCGTAGGTGCTCAGTTTCTCCGGCGTGGGCCGGTGGGGTCTGAGGATGCGGCCGAGCGTCAGCGACCCCAGGATGAAGAAGATAGAGACGAGAAGGTAGACGAGGACGTTGGCCCATTCGAAGAGCATGGATCGGCGGGAATATACCAAAGGAGTCCGGGGCATGCAACATATTGAGCCCGCCGTCTCGTGTGTCCTAGGACGGGCACCCGGCATGCCGCCGCGAGCGGGGGCGGATGAGCCCGCCGCTCCCGCGGATTCAGTTGACTTTCGCTGGGAGAGCCACTAACTTAGGCCCCCGACCCTCCATTGTTCGGAGCGTTTATGAAGCTCGCGTGCGCCGCCCTCCTCACCGCGTGCCTGGCCGCCGGCTGCCAGGACGGGCCCAAGATCTACCACCCCGAGTCCTCCACCAGCGGGGGCACCTTCGACGACCTTCCCGCGCCGCCCCATTTCGCCTATAGCCACAATAAGAGCGACAAGAACCCCACGGGGGCGTTCCGAGTGGTGAACCAGGTGCTCAAGGGGCCGAGCCAGCGGGTGGAGGACGCAGCGAAGTTCTACCGGGATCTCTACCCCACCAAGGGCTGGAAGCTCGAGAAGGAGCAGGGGGACCCGAAGGCCGCCGTGAGCTTCTCCTTCAGCAACAAGGAGGAGCGCTGCACCGTGGAGATCAAGGACGAGTCCCCCACCGTCGTGGTCGTCTCGCTCAAGGTCGACAAGAAGAACTAGGATGCCGGTGCAGGAGAAGCAGGCGCCCCAGGACTCCCCCCGGGAGGAGGCGCAGGCCCCCGCCACGGCCAGCGTCTGGCTCGCGCGCCTCAACGAGTTCGGCGAGCGGAACGCCAAGATCATCATCACCCTCTCGACGGCGCTCATCATCCTCACCGTCCTCGTCTTCGCGAAGTACTTCTACGACGAGCACCTGGTGCAGACCGCGGAGACTGAACTGGGACGGGCCACCTCGGTCGAGAAGCTGAAAGAGCTCAAACAGCTGTACGGCGCGACCCCCGTGGGCCCCAAGATCTCCTACCGCCTGGCGAACCGGTATTACGAGGAGAACAAGCTCGCCGAGGCCCGTGCGGAATACGCGGACTTCAAGGCCAAGTACCCCACCCACCGGCTCGCGGCCCAGGTCCAGATATCGCTGGACTCCGTCGACAGGAACATGAATTTCGTGCAGCTGGAGAAGGAGGGGCGGCTCAAGGCCCGCCTGCTGCAGACCCATCCCCGGCACCTCTCCGACCTCAAGGACCCCCGCCTCCAGTGGGGCCCCGCGTCCGCGGAGAAGCCGCTGGTCGAAATTGACATGGGGAGCGGTCCCCTCAGGATCGAACTCTACCCGGACGAGGCCCCGCGTGCCGTGGAGGACTTCCTGAAACGCTGCGAGTCCAAGGGCTTCGACGGCGTGAAGTGGGAGATCGTGAAGGAGGGCGAGCGCGTCGGCACCCTGGCGAAGGAGGGCGCCGCGGCGGAGACGCTGCCCTTCGAGGCCCCCGCGCGCGAGGCCGAGGCCTACGCCCTGGTCCTCGTCCGCAAAGAGGGCGCGGCCGAGAATGTGGCCGGCCGTTTCCAGGTGCTCCTCAAGGCGGCGCCCGAACTCAAGGACGTCACCATTTTCGGCTCCGTCTACGAGGGGTCCGCGATCGTCTCCTCGATCCGGAAGGACGAAGCGATCCGGTCCTCCAAGGTCACCCGCAGGGGCCCCGTGGCCGTCGAGAAGCCCGGCAAGTAGGCCCCGGTCCCATGGACCCGACGGGCCGCGACTTCGAGCGCCTCGTCCTCCCCCTCGAGAATTCCCTCTACCATGCCGCGCTCGCCCTGTGCCGCCGCGAGGCGGACGCACTCGACCTGGTGCAGGAGACGCTGCTCAAGGCGTGGCGCGGCTTCGGGGGCTTCGACCGGGACCTGAACGTCCGCGCCTGGCTCTTCACCATCCTCCGGAACGCCCACCTCGACCGGTGCCGCCGGCAGCGCCTGGATCCCCTCGCGCTCGATCCCGAGGAGCCCGACCCCGTCGCCCCCCCGCCCCCCCCTTCCCGCCTGGAGCAGGCCCTGCCGGACGAACTGCTCCGCGCCCTCCGCTCGCTCTCCCCCGCCCACCAGCTGCTCGTCCTCCTCTGCGACATGGAAGGCCTCAGCTACCGCGAGATCGCCGGAGTCCTGGGCTGCCCGGTGGGCACCGTCATGAGCGGCCTTCACAACGCCCGCCTCCGCCTCCGCGACAGGCTCAAGCAATGATGTGACAAAGTAAACTCTTTACTTCATCCCATCGGCGAGCCACCCTATGATCAAGTAAACCGTTTACTTTATCATATATTTGAGAGGCCCCACGACGCGGATAGGGAGGGTGTGGCCTTGCGGCCACTGTGGGACGCGCCGTGGGGCCCGAAGACTTTCCTCTCAGTCGCGCTCCTGAATGAGCAGGCGTTTCACCAGCCCCGCGCTCGTGCCGAGGCCCACGAAATCCACGCCGAAGCGGCCGCCCTCGTAGCCCGTGGAGACGATGAGACCCACGGGGAAGGTCTTGATCGACCACTCCAGCGTCAGCGCCGCCGGCAGGTCTCCGTCCGACGCGCGCTCCCAGCGGGAGAACGGCTCCAGCGAGCAGCGCAGCCAGGTTCCGCCCACCGAGACCTTCTTCTCGATGCCGCGGTACCACAGATAGCCCGCCATCAGCGGGGGCAGCACGACGAAATCCACGCCGCGCCACTCGCTGAAGTAGAACGCGTCATCCCGGATCCGGTCCTCCGCCCTGAACTTGTACTTGGAGAGATACGTCTTCCGGAACGCGTCCCACAGGATCTTGCCCTGCTCCGAGGCCAGGGGGTCCAGGTCCACGTCCTCGGTGCCGTCCTCCACCCCGGCGTCGCTGAGCCCCGATTCCGCGAACCGGGAGAAGAACCTCTGCTCCCGCTCCACCCAGTGTCCGAGAAACTCCGAGGCGATCCTTCCCTTCCGTGCCTCCACCCGGAAGTCGAGCAGGCGCGACGTGATGCCCTCACCCACAGCTTCGGGACGCGGGGCGATCGCGGCGCCCGCCGCCCAGAGCCCGTCCAGGATAAACTCGGGCAGCGCCAGGAGGCCATCCGCCGCCTCGAGGACGCCCGATGTCTCGCCCTGGGCGAACCAGGCGGCGGCCAGTTCGCGCGGCACGACCGGGAACTTGACGCCCTCATCCATTATCAGGGGCGGGGACTCCACGGTCGGCGCGGAGACGGCCATCGCCAGGACCTGGACCGGCACCGGGGCGGCCGGCTCCTCGTCGCTCCCTGCGAAGGGGTCGTCAATCTCCGGCAACGGGTCGGCCGCGGAGACGGACGGGGCTCCCACGCCGAAGAACCGTTCGATCGAACGATAGTGGCGCTCCATCTGGCGCTTCCGCCGTCCAAAGAAATCGTGCTCAGCGTCGGGGGCCGGCGACATCGACGGCGCGGAGGGGCGGGCGGCGCCGAGGATCAGGGTGCCGAGGAGGACCACCAGCGCGAAAAACGCGCCGAGCCGGACCGGCGGGAACCAGAAACCGTACTTCACGGGGCCCATACGGCGGCCCCCCTTTGCCCATCTCGCTGTCGGCCCTCAAACTCCGGGGCCGGCGCCTGGACCCGGAAAACCCGCGCTTCCGCGGAGGGATCCGGGGCGACGCGAATACTTCAACGCCGCTGAATATTCGACGCCGCTCGCCCGTAGCCGTTACAGATGCAAATCGAATGCCCGGGGATGGACCCCTTCCTGGACGGGGAGCTGCCGGAAGCCGAGGCGAAAAAAGCTGCCGACCATGTGGCTTCCTGCGCGTCCTGCGCCGCGGAGCTGGAATCCCTTCGCGCGCTCAAGGCGGCGCTTTCGAGGGTCCGACTTCCCTCCCCTCCCCGGCGCTTCAGCCTCCGGCCGGCGCGCCGCTCGCCCCTGCGGACCCTCTCGGCCGCCGCGGCCGTCCTCGTCACCGCCGCGTCCGTTCTCTTCTCCCTCCCCGCCCCGATCCCCGAAGTCGTCGCCCTCACGGCGCAGTTCCACGACTACTACCTTGCCGGGCGCGTGACCCCCCGCGACATAGGCCTCAAGGTCTCGCTCCCCGGCGCCGACTACCTGGGCCAGTGCCCCTGCCCGCCGGAGCTGGGATCGGCGTCGCCCTTCATCGTCTACCGGAAGGGGGACACCCCCATCTCGCTCCTCCTCTCGGAGTCCCCCCCGGGTGAGCTCCCGGAATCCGCGCGGCGCTCCCGCGAGGGGCGCGACTACCACGCCTTCCGAGTCGGCGCCAACACGATCATCCTCTGCCGGTCCGAGAAGCTCTCCCACATCTGGGTCTCGCGCCTCGGGGAGGAGGACCTCGTGCGGACCCTGCTGGCCACGAACGAGGGGCGGCGCCTCTTCGCCGGCGAGCGTCTGACGCTCGAGGGCATCACCTGATTCGCCTGATGCTCGATCGTAGAGTCGCGCGTGCGCGACGTTGAGGGAATAAAGA
>JAHFOZ010000365.1 GCA_023261405.1 Planctomycetota bacterium | reverse complement strand
CGCCGAAAAAAAGCCGCTCTTCAACATCCGCGGCGGCGTGCGCCTGGACCTCCCGGTGGCCTTCACCGCCGATGCCCCCGTCAACATCAAGGGAATCGAACTCCGGAAGTGAATGCGGCCTACTTGCCGCGCTGGAGGAGCTGCCCCGCGCCGAAGAGAAGCAGTCCGGCGAGGAGGTAGGCCAGCTCGGCCTTGAGGCTGTTGTAGAAGATGCCGATGATGAGGCCGGTCCCGACGACGCAGATCCCCAAGCCCATCATGAAGCGACCGATGATCCTGAGAATAGGGGCCTATTCCTTCTTGGGAGCCTCTTCCTTCTTGGGCTCCTCGGGGGCCTTGCCTTCTTCTTTCTTGGGTTCTTCTTTCTTGGGTTCTGCCTTCTTGGTGTCCGCCTCGGGCTTGGCGGCCGGATCGGCCGCGCCATCGGGCGGATTGGACTTCTCGACAAGGGCCATCACCTCGGCCTTGTCGAACATCTTCCTGCCCTTGCAGTAGTCGCACTTCTGCGTGCCCGCGCAGATGGGGCAGACCTTCTTGCCGGAGCAGTTCTTGCAATCGGGCGTCTTGCCCTGGTAGGCGATGAAGCCCTCGCCCCGGCAGGCATAGCACTGGCCTTTCTGATTCTCCATCCACACGCAGGCCTGGCAGACTCCCGAACCGCCGCAGGGGCCGCAGGTGTATGTGGAATCCCACTCCACCTTCGCGCCGCACGTCTTGACCTTGGGGCACCTGACCTCGTCGATCTTGAGCGGGTCGTCGCATTTCGGGCAGTGGCTGGAAACGGCCCGGTTGTCCCGCTTGACCGCGAGGGAGGTATTGGGCGTGGAGCCCTTGAACTTCACCACGCCCTTCTGCTTGCCGCCGCCGCAGGCCGCCAGCGTGAGCGTGACGACGAGCACCAGCGCGGTCTTGATCCTCATGGATGGTCCCTCCAAGTACTTCGACTCGCAAGTTCGTGACCGGGTGGCCGCAGGGGGCACAACGGGTCCCGAACCTCTGCAGCTCAGCGCCAGGCGTCCCCCCACTCTAGCGCCGGGGGGAGGGCAATTCAACAATTAGGACGGCGCCGCCCCGGGCTTCCCCTGCAGCGCCGCCAGGAACTCCGCCAGCAGGGCCGACACGCGCCCCTGCGCCGCGGCCATGGTTTCCAGCACCTCCGCGTGCGACAGGGGGTCCCGCGAGAGCCCCGCGGCGAGGTTCGTGATGCATGAGAATCCGAGCACCCGCATCCCTTCCGCCCTCGCCGCCAGCGTCTCCGGCACCGTGGACATCCCCACCGCGTCGGCGCCGAGCGTGCGCAGCATCCGCACCTCGGCCGGCGTCTCGTAACTCGGCCCGGCCATCGCCGCGTAAATGCCCTTCCGGATCTTCAGCCCCGCGCGCCGGGCGGCCCGCCCCGCGAGGAGGCGCAGCCCGGGATCGTACGCGGCGCTCATGTCGAGGAACCGGGGTGCCCCCTGCAGCGGGTTGGCGCCCGTCAGGTTGAGGTGGTCCTCGATCAGCATCAGGTCCCCCGGGCGAAACGCGCGGTTCACCCCGCCGGCCGCGTTCGTCAGGACCAGGATCCGAACCCCAAGCCGGGCCAGGATGCGGACGGGCCGGACCACCTCCTCGACGGGACGGCCTTCGTAGAGATGCACCCGCCCGCGCAGGTAGATCACCCCTCTCGAATACCGGAGGGCCCCCGCGTGACCCGGGACGGCGCTCCGGGGGAAGCCCGGGATCCGTGCAAACGGGATCTCGGCCCCGGGCGGCGCGGCGCCTCCGAGCCCCGAGCCCAGCACGACCGCGACCGCGGGACGCGCCCCCAGCCGCCGGCGGAGGAAGGCGGCCGCCCGGTCCACGCCGCCCTGCATCAGGTGACGACGGCGAAGACCTCGCCCTCGTAGACCAGCCGGCCGGCCACCACGCCCTGCGTGCTGCAGCGCGCGCCGCGCCGCGTGGTCTCGGTCATTTTCGCAATGAGGAAGACGCGGTCGCCCGGCCTCACCGCGCCGCGGAAGCGGACGTCGTCGATCCCGCCGAAGACCACGAGCCGGTCTGCGATGGAGGGCTCGACCGTCTTGTATCCCACGAGCGAGAGCTGGGCCGACGCCTCCACGAGGAGCACGCCGGGGAGGAGCGGGGTCCCCGGGAAGTGGCCCGGGGTCCAGAAGGCATCGGCGGGCACGTCCATCCACCCCACCACCAGCATCTCCGCGGCATTGAGCACGGCGATGCCATCGAGGAGCGCCATCGTGCCGCGATGCGGAAGGATCGTGGCGATCTTCGCCCGGTCCAGGAGCGGCCGGGTCACGTCGATCGTGGAGACGTCGTACATGGGTCGCGGGGGCATGAGGGGGATTCTATCGACGGAGGCGCGCTTTGCCAAAAAAAAGAACCCCCGTCCTGGAGGATCGGGGGTTGTCTTTCGATCGGGGTGACCACTCTTTGCGGCCGGCTCAGTAGTTCCCCTCTTCCTTCTTGTCCTTCTTCTCCGGCTTCTTCTTGTCCTTGGGCTCGTCCTCCCCCTTTTCCTTCTTGAACTCCTCGGCCTTCCGGCGGAACTGTTCCATCTTCTCCCGGAGCTTGGGGGCGAACTCGTTCCAGTCCTCGAAGTTCCTGGGCATGAACTCCTTGAAGTCGAAGTCCTTGGGCATGGAGCGCTTGAATTCGAAGACCCTGGGGAGGTTCTGCTCGAGGCGCTTCTCGAGCGATTCCACGCGGCGGCTGAGCTTCTCCACCAGGGCGTAGAGGTCCCCGCCGCCCTCCGGCGCCCTCTTCTCGGCCTTCTTCTCCGGCTTCTTCTCCTCGCCCTCGCCCTTCCCGAGGAGCTTCGCGGCGGCCGCCTTGAACTCCTTCTCCATCCGGGCGCGCTCGGACTGGAACTTTTCCTCCAGGTCCTTCAGGGAGCGATCGAACTTCTTCTTGAGCTCCTCGATGCCACGGTCCTCCTGCGCGAACGCCGCGCCGGCGCCGAGCACGAGGAACGCCGCCGTCCATGCCAGGTGCTTCATACTCGCCTTCCTCCTACCGTCACAGACTCCGGGAGATCAGTATCGCGGGAGGCCGGAAGGTTCGCTCGCACGCCGGAATCAGACCCCGAGCTTGTCCTTGATGGCCTGGACGATCTTGTCCTTCCCCTGGTAGCCCACGAGGCGCGCGACCTCCTTGCCGCCCTTGAAGAAGACGAGCGTCGGGAGGCCCATCACCCCGAAGTTCGCGGTCGTGTCGTAGTTGTTGTGGGCGTCGAGGCCGACCACCTTGACCTTGCCCTTGTACTCCTTCTCCACCTGCTCCACCACGGGAGCAAGCCGGACGCAGGCGCCTCAGCCCTCGCCCCAGAAATCCACGATCGCCGCGCCCGCCTTGAGGACCTCGGCGTCGAAACTCTGATCCGTCACCGCCGGAAGATTGGACATGTCGTTCTCCGATCGAATCTCATGAGTAGTCTTTTACAAAAGCCCTGCGCTAATTCAAGCATTTATCCGCCGACGTCGGGGTCACTTCGGCGGGTCGCCGTTGCCCTGCGCGCCCGCGGGCCCGAGGCCCTTCTTGAGGAAGGCGACGAACTCGGCCGCCGACGGCCGCCCCCCGATCCGGCCCGCCTCCGTGCCGTCCAGCCTGAATACCGCATAGAGCGGGAGCGCGGCGCCGTACTTCTCGTTGAGCAGAGTGTTGTTCTCCTGGTCCATCGGCTTGCTCTTCCGGTCTGTCCAGAGTTCGCCCACGAAATACTGCTTGAGCAGGCCCTTTACCTGATCGTCCTCGAGAACCGTCCCGCGGTTCGCCAGGCAGTTCGATCAGGTGACGCCGGTGAACTCGATGAAGAGGGGCTTCCCGGCCTTCTTCGCGTCCGCGACCGCGGCCGGGAACGTCGTCCCGTGGATGGGCGGGGGCGGGATCACCGTCTCCGCGATCCCCAGCCGCTTTCCCGTGAAGCCGTAGGCCATGAAGCCGCCCATCCCCAGGAAGACCAGCGCGAAGGCGACGCGGACGACCCCGGGCCGCGCCCGGAAGAACCGCAGCAGGTAGAGCCCGACGATGAGGCAGGTCCCCACGTAGGCCGCGAGGACCACCCAGCGCGTGATGATCCCGAAATCCCAGGACTGGTCCGACTTGGAGAAATAGAACACCGCCAGCGCGAGCTCGACGAACGCCATCGAGATCTTCACGGTCGAGAGCCAGCCGCCGCTCTTCGGAACCTCACGGATCATCCCCGGAAAAAAGCCCATGAGGAAGAAGGGGAGCGCCATCGTCGCGGAGTAGACCAGCATGGCCCCCAGGGCGGCGAACTTGTGCTGGCCGGCGGCCAGCGAGAGGATCGTCGCCGCGATGGGGATGGTGCAGGTGAACGTGACGATCGCGAAGAGGAGCCCCAGGATGAAGGCGCCCCCGACGCCCTTCCGCTGCCCGCCCCCCGCGAACCTGGAGCCCAGCCCGAAGGGCAGCTGGATCTCGTACCAGCCGAAGAGCGAGCCGGTGAACCAGAGGAACATGCCCCCGACCGCGAGATTGACCCAGGGATTCGCCGCGAACTCCCGGGCCCCGCCCGCCCCCAGCAGCAGGGTCATCAGGAAGCCGACCCCGGTGAAGGTGATGATGATCCCCAGCGAGTAGACCGTCGAGAGGAGCATCCCGTGGGAGCGCGAGCCCGCCCCCTGCTTCACGAAGTACGTGAGCGTGATCGGGATGAGCGGATAGGTGCAGGGCATCACGAGCGAGATCAATCCGCCGATGATTCCCAGGACGATGAGTCCGCCGAACCCGCCGCTCTTCTCGAATTCCGGATCCATCACGGGGGCCGGCGCGACCTCCCCCTCTAGCACCTTCACGGTGAAGGCGAAGGGACTGTCCACTTTGATGCAGGTATCCTGGCACACCTGGGAGATCATCTGCCCCTTCACCTCCAGAGTCCCCGGCTTGGCCCCCTTCAGGAGCCGCACGGGGATCGTGAGGGTGAATCTGCCTTCATGGTAGTAGTAGTCGCCGACCTCCGGGTCCTTCTTGAACTTGGGCTTGGGCTCCTCGCCCACCCCGGCCCGCTCCGCGCCGCTGAACTCCCACTCGGGCGGCGGGCTGGTCTCCGCCTTCTTCTGTATGGAGTAGGTGTGCCAGCCGGGGGCGACCTCGAGATCGAAGGCGAGCTTGAACGTCTGTCCGACCTTCACGTCGGTCGGATCCGGCCGGACGGCGAGAATCTTCAGCTTCGGCGCATCGTCCTTCTTCTTCGCGCCCGGCAGGTCCTGGGGCGCAAGGAGGCTTGCGAACAGAAGCGCATGGAACATCATCGCATTATAGGGAACATCCTCGCCCCTGCCCATATTCACGGAAAAGCGCGCCCGGAACGTCGACAGGCTCCCGCCCGGTTCATAGAATACCGGCACGAAAGGAGGCACCCATGGCCAAGCAGGCCGTCATCGAGACCAACCGCGGCACCATCACCATCGAACTCTTCGACGCGGAGACCCCCAAGACCGTCGCC
>JAHFOZ010000364.1:5068-5487 GCA_023261405.1 Planctomycetota bacterium | reverse complement strand
GCACCGCCAGTTTCGGCTGGATCCCCTCGAGTTCGCCGTTGCGCAGGCGCCAGATCACGTGCTCCGTCCGGTCGCCGCCGATGCCGAAGTTGGCGGCCTTGAGAGGGGCGAAATACTTGTCCCAGACCGCCTTCCCCCCGCTCCGCCACCCATCGGTGATGGAGTCGCCCAGGAACAGCAGGTCCACGCCGCCGGCCTTCGCGACCTTGAGGAACTCGTCGTGGCGGTTGCGGTCCTTCTCCACGGGGATCGTGGTTCGCGGCCCCTTGCCCTGCGGCGCGGCGGCGGTCGCGGCTCCGCCCAGAAGCCCCGCGATCGACAGCCCAAGCAGGAAGGCCCGGCCTCGAATCGCATGTCGGGCGCTCTTCACGGAATCTCCTTCAAAACGGCGGTGCCCCGCCTTCCCTCCGGGAGGGGGC
>JAHFOZ010000364.1:0-5058 GCA_023261405.1 Planctomycetota bacterium | reverse complement strand
ATGCTGGAAAATCCAATCCAGGCGGCCACGGGGGGAAACTTTACCATGGCAAGGGGGACCCGCCCTGATCCGGGTCAGCCGAGGTGCTTCATGCACCATGGGAACAGGACCGCTGACGTAGTAGAGGTATGATAAGCCCAGGACGGCCATTCGCCGTCTCCCGCGTCGAATGCCATTTCAACCGCGGAACTGTCGTCCCCCTCGGGGCCGGCAGGCACCCGGAACGGGGCCGGGTGAAGACACTGGCGGTGCTCGTCGGAACGCTTCTCGCGGCGGCGGGCTCGCTCGGGGCCCAGGCGGACGGCGATCGGCAGGTGCGCGAGTTCTTCGGCGCCCACTGCACCGAGTGCCACGGTGCCGAGGTGAAGAAAAAGGGGCTACGGCTGGACACACTCCCCGCGACTTTCTCCGACCGGGAGGTCCGGGACCGCTGGGCCCAGGTTCACGACCGGATCCGCCTGGGCGAGATGCCTCCCAAGGCCCACGCCCGGCCCACGCCGGACGAGATCAAGCCCGTCCTGGCCTGGATCGCCGCCCGCGTGGACGGCGCCGAGGCGGAGAAGCGGGCCCGCGAGGGACGGACGGTGCTCCGCCGGCTCAACCGTGTGGAATATCAGAACACGATGCGCGACCTCCTGGGGGTCGACCTGAACCTGATGGATCTGCTTCCCCCGGACGCCTCGGCGAACGGGTTCGACAACGTCGGCGAGGCGCTCCACGCCTCGTCGTTCCTGATGGAGCGCTACCTCGACGCGGCGGACCTGGCCTTGAACGCGGCGATCGCCAACGGTCCCCGGCCGGCCGGGATCAAGCGACGCTTCGACCTGAAGAAGGAGGGGAGCGTCAAGGCGAAAGGCGACGTCTACCGTCACCTGGACGACGCCGTCGCCATCTTCTGTTCGTGGGAATCCGCCAACGTCCAGGTCTGCCTCTGGTCGCTGCGGACCCCGCTCCCGGGCCGCTACCGCATCCGTCTCTCCGGCTACGGCTTCCAGACCGGGGGCAGGCCCGTCACCTTCCACCTCAAAGACGGCAGCTTCATCGACACGGGCGACAACCGCACCATCGCCTACTTCGACGTCCCGGAGAACACGCCCACGGTCGTGGAGATCGTCGAGCGCCTGGAGGCGGGAAAGACCCTCCGGCTCGCCGTCGATGGCCTGGGCGTCCGGCCGCACGACATCGCGAAGGCCGGGGGCGCCGAAGGGTACAAGGGGCCGGGCCTGGCGGTGCAGTGGATCGACGTCGAGGGGCCGCTCCTCGAGTCGTGGCCCCCGGCCGGCCACCGCATGCTCTTCGCCGACATGGCCCAGGCGCCCGATCCCCAGCGGCGGGGCCGGGTGGAGGTAGTCTCCGCCGCGCCCGCCGCCGATGCCCGGCGCATTCTCGGCGACTTCGCGCGCCGGGCCTTCCGGAGGGCGGTGACCGACGCCGACATCCGTCCCTTCGTCGCCCGCGTGGAGGCGAAGATGGCCGAGGGTCATTCCTTCGAGCGGGCCCTCCGCGCGGGGCTGAAGGCCGTCCTGATCTCGCCGGAGTTCCTCTTCCTGCGCGAGCGTCCCGGCAGGCTCGACGACTACTCCCTGGCGAGCCGGCTGTCCTGCTTTCTCTGGAGCAGCATGCCCGACGAGGAACTGCTCGTCCTGGCCGGCCGGGGCGGGCTGGCGAAGCCCGACGTCCTCCGCGGGCAGGTCGAGCGGATGCTCCGCGATCCCAGGGCGAAGGCCTTCACCGAGAACTTCGCCGGGCAGTGGCTCAACCTGCGGGCCATCGACGACACGGTCCCGGACCCCGGCCTGTACCCCGATTACGACGACGATCTCAAGGGGTCGATGCTCCGGGAGCCCCACCTCTTCTTCGACGAGGTGCTGAAGGACGACCTGAGCCTGACCCGCTTCGTCGCCTCCGATTTCAGCCTGCTGAACGGACCGCTCGCGAAACTGTATGGGATTCCGGGCGTCGAGGGGCGCGAGTTCCGCAAGGTCGCGCTGCCCCCGGAAAGCCATCGCGGCGGCGTCCTGACCATGGCCGCCGTGCTGAAGGTGACGGCCAACGGCACGAACACCTCGCCGGTCCTCCGCGGCGCCTGGGTCCTCGAGCGCATCCTGGGCACCCCCCCGCCGCGGCCCCCGGTCGACGTGGAGGCCGTCGAGCCCGACATCCGCGGAGCCACCACCATCCGCCAGCAGCTGGCGAAGCACCGGCAGCGGCCCGAGTGCGCGGGCTGCCACGCCCGGATCGACCCGCCCGGCTTCGCCCTCGAGAGCTTCGACGTCATGGGGGGCTGGCGCGAGAACTACCGCAGCATCGGCAAGGGCGAGCCCGTGGACGTGGGGGGGCGGCGGATGAGCTACAAGAAAGGCCCCGCGGTCGACCCGGCCGACGCGCTTCTGGACGGGCGATCGTTCCGGAACATCGACGAGTACAAGCAGCTCCTGCTGGCCAACCCCGACGGCCTCGCGAGGGCCCTGGCGGAGAAGCTGCTGACCTACGCGACGGGCGGGGCTCCCACGAGGTCCGACGGGCCGGAGGTCGATGCCCTCGTCCGTGCGGTCCGCGGGAAGAAGTACGGCCTGCGCTCCCTGGTCCACGAGGTCGTGCAGAGCCGGCTCTTCCAGTCCAAGTGAGAGGACATCGCATGACCATCACCCGGCGGCACTTCCTGCGGGCGGCGGGCGTCGCGCTGGCCCTGCCCCCGCTCGAGGCCCTGGCCGGCCCGAAGGGCGCCGGGCCGCGACGCCGGATGGTCTGTCTCTGCGCCCCCCTCGGCCTCCACCCGGCCCACTTGCTCCCCCAGCAGGCGGGCCGGGACTACGCGATCACGCCGTACCTGGAGGTCCTCAAGGATTTCCGGAAGGACTTCACGGTCGTGTCGGGGCTCGCGCACACCGGGATGAGTCCGGGTTTCGCGCACCAGGCGTCCGCGAGCTTCCTGACGGGCGCGCCGGGCGCGGGGCGGCCCGGATTCCGGAACACGATTTCGATCGACCAGCTTGCGGCCGAGCAGATCGGCGACCAGACGCGCTTCCGCAGCCTGGTCCTGTCCGGCGAGGGCGGCGGCCTGTCGTGGACGCGGACCGGGGCGCAGGTCCCCGCGGAGAACCTGCCCTCGAAGGTCTTCGCGCGGCTCTTCCTCGCGGACTCCGCGGAGGAGATCCGGGAGCGCGCGCGCCAGCTCTCCGACGGCCGGAGCGTCCTGGACGACGTGAGCGCCCAGGCGAAGGCGCTCCATGCGGGCCTCGGCCACGACGATCGCGAGAAGCTCGACGAGTATGTCACGAGCGTCCGCGAGCTGGAGCGGCGGCTCGCCAAGGACGAGCTCTGGTTCCGCAAGCCCAAGCCCAGGGTCGACGCCGCCCCGCCGAGGGACGTCACCAACGGGGCCGATCTCCTCGGGCGCACGCGGCTCCTCCTGGACCTCACGGTCCTCGCGCTGCAGACCGACTCGACGCGGCTGGTCACGATCATGACGGGCGGCTCGACGTTCGCGCCGCCGATTCCCGGCGTGACGCTGGGCCACCACGACCTCTCGCACCACGGAAAGGACCCCGCCAAGCTGGACCAGTTGAAGATCGTCGAGATTGAGCTGATGAAACTCCTGCGCGATTTCCTGGCGCGCCTCCAGGCGATCCCGGAGGAGGGGGCATCGGTGCTCGACCGGACCCTGGTCTATCTGGGCAGCAACCTGGGGGACGGGAGCAGCCACTCGATCAAGAACCTTCCGGTGCTCCTGGCCGGCGGCGGCTTCAAGCACGGCCAGCACCTGGCGTTCGATCCCCAAACCCCGCCCCCGCTCTGCAACTTCTACACCAGCCTGCTCCAGCGCCTGGGCCTCCCGCTGGACAAGTTCGGAACCGCCACCGGGACGCTGACCGGCCTCGAAATGGCCGGTTAGGAAGCCCGCCCCCGCCACGCCCGTGCCGTGAGACGCCGGCGAGGAATCGGTGCCTTGCCCCGTTCGCGGGTGAAGAGCCCGGGAGGGTGGGCCGTCGTGGACACCTATAGAACCTCCGTCATCCAGTCGATGTTGGGCCCAACGCCTGGAACGCAGGAAACCCCCAAAAAACGCTGAAATCGCAGGTGACCCGGGTCCCGAGGCCGGGGGCGGCTGGGCGAGGACGAGAACGCGCGAGCCTTCTCGAAATCGACCGGACGCCCACGGACGACCCCATCCATAGGGGTCGGGGCTCCCGCTGGAGCCCGGGGCCCGGGTCACCTGCGCCGCTCCTCCCCGGCTTGGAGCCATCATTGCGGCGGGCTCATGCCAGGGGGGCGGAGGATCGCCCGTGGAGCGGCGGCGCGAGCCTCCCCCGCGGAGCGGGGGGGCGGATGCGCCAGCGGCGGGGCCGCGAGGCTGGGGCGGGGAGCGGGCGCCCGTCAGTGTGAGCGCGAGCCGCACACTGACGGGCGCGGGCTGGCCCGCCAGGGGCCGGAGGATGCAGGAAATCGGGTGTTTGGGCGGCGGGCGCACGCTGGCTGGCCCAAGGAAAGCTTTTTCCCTTCTCTGCAAGGCGTCGTGTTTTCGCGACGCCTCTCTTCACTTGCGGTCGAGATGACCGCGCGCGGTGGACACGCGCGAGCGTTGCTGGGCGATTCTGCCTCCTCGTAGGCGTAAGCCCAGGCAACCGCTCAAAGCCTTCCCTGATCCTTCTGGATCGGGCGGCCTGTCCCGTCCAGGCGAGGCTCCCTGCCTCGCCTCGGCACGTACCTTTCCGCTGGGGAAAGACCTCTTCTCTCTTTCCCCGACCGGGGAGGAGGTCTTCAATCACTGTGTTTCGGGGACGCGCGGTTCGCACTCGTGCGGGGTGCCGCGTGATATTAGGAAAGCCGCATGCTGCTGCCCCTCCGGGGGGCGCGATCGCCTACGGGAGTCGCGTTCGCAAGACGGCAGGTAACTCGCTCAGCTCCGATTGACCAGCTCTCCTTCTGTTGGCATCCGTCATCCGTTAGCGGAGGACTCTCGGCCTTTTATTCCTGAGCACTCCTGCAGCCCGGAGTGCTCTGCGCCAACTTCCGAAATACCGGGATGCGGCGCTCGGAATCCCAGCACCCCGTCGC
>JAHFOZ010000363.1 GCA_023261405.1 Planctomycetota bacterium | reverse complement strand
GCTGCTCGACTGGGACTTCAACACCTGCACTCACTTCAAGGACGCCTGCTACATGGAGCCGCACGACGTGAAGCCGAGCGCCTCCGAGGGATGGGTGGACCGCCGGGTGGTCTACGGCCGCATCGGGAACAGGCAGCTCTTCTCGGCGCGCGAGCTCACGATCGATCCGGGCGCCCGGGTTACGATCAAGGACGCCGGCGCCTCGGGCGTCATCGCGGTCCAGGGGCGCGGGCGCATCGGGGTGCACGACATCCAGACTCCCGTCATGATCCGCTTCGGCGCGATGACCCTGGACGAGGTCTTCATCTCGCACGAGGCGGCCGCGCGGGGCGTGACCTTCGAGAACAAGGGCACCGAGCCCTTCGTCACCTTGCGGTATTACGGGCCGGACGCCTGGCCCTCGAAGGAGTACCCGAACGTCGGCGATCACAAGAAGGTCAGGAAATAGACAGAGAGAGATTGAGGAGGGCGATCCCATGAGTCGCATTTCCATCGGCACCTGGGCGTACTGCGTCGGACCGTACATGGACAAGCCGATCCCCTTCGGCGACGTCGTGAAGGGGCTGAAGAAGCTGAACTTCGACGGCCTCGAGCTGGGCGCGTTCTTTTCCCACCCCAATCCCGAGAACCATCCGACCAAGGAATCCCGGAAGACCCTGAAGGACCTGGTCGAGTCCAGCGGCCTGGTCTTCTCCGGCATCGCCACCGACATGTGGAACTATCCGGGCCACGAGTCGCATCTGGTCGACGCCACCGATGGCGGAGCCCAGTACCTGGCTACCGTGAAGAAGAACCTGGAGTTCACCAAGGACCTGGGCATCACGCTCTTCCGCGTGGACACGGTCCAGCCCCCGGACGTCCTCAACACGATGGACAAGAACCTGGCGATGGATCGGGTGGTCAAGACCTGGCAGCAGGTCTGCAGGATGGCCGCCGACATGGGGATCCTCGTGACCTGGGAGTTCGAACCCGGCTTCGCCTTCAATCGGCCTTCGGACATCGTGGCCGTGGTGAACGCCGTCGGCGAGAAGAACTTCGGCGCGATGTACGACACCTGCCACGCCTACATGTGCGCCGTGGTCGGCGCGCGCCACTCGGGCGGCCCTGTGGAGACGTCCAAGAACGGGATGGTGGAACTGGCCCAGAAGCTCAGGGGCAAGATCAACGCGATCCAGATCATCGACTGCGACGGGAAGCTCAACGAGCACGGGACCAGCACGCACAAGGTTCCCGGCACGGCCCTGGTCGACTTCGCGCCGGTCCTGAAGGAGCTCACGGCCCACTCGGGCTGCCCTCACGACTGGTGGACGATCGACCTCTGCTTCGAGGATGGAGCCTGGCCCAAGACCGCCCAGTGCAAGAAGGCCGCGGACACGTTCAACAGCCTGTACGGTTCCGGGGCGAAGAAGGCGGCACCCAAGGCCGCTTCAAAGAAGAAGCCCGCGAAGAAAGGCAGGAAGAGGTAAGCCATGCGCCAGATCAAGGTGCTGATGATCGGCCAGGGGTTCATGGGCGGCATCGCCCATCCCCGCGCGATCCTCGAGGCGAACCTGCAGCTCCGGCCCAAGGGCATCGAGTTCGTGATGGACTGCGTGGCGGGGACCAACGCCGAGAAGCTCGCCGTCACGCAGAGGGCCTACGGCTACGGCCGGACGTCGACCCACTGGCAGAAGGAGGTCGGAAAGGCCGACCTCGTCGTGGTGACGGCTCCCAACAAGGAGCACGCGGGCATGGCGCTCGCCGGCCTCAAGGCCGGGAAGGCCGTCGTGTGCGAGAAGCCCCTGAGCTCCTCGCTCGAGACGGCCCGGGAGATGGCGGCGTCCGCGAAGAAGGCCGGCGTCCCCACCATGGTCACCTTTTGCTACCAGGGCGCGCCGGCCGCGCTCGAGGCCAGGCGGCTGATCCAGGGCGGGGCCATCCTCGGGAAGTCGGGCTACTTTGAAGGAACCTCCGAGTTCCTTCAGGACTGGGGCCGCGGCGGGCGCAGCAACTTCCGCTTCCACGCCGAGCAGGGCCTCGGCGGCGTGATCGAGGACCTCGGCGCCCACCAGGTCGACCTGGTCCAGTTCCTCCTCGGCAAGAAAGTCGTCGAGCTCTCCGCCCAGACCCGGGTCTACGACGGCGACGGCGAGGATCTCAAGATGGTCCGCGGCTCCGACAGGAAGGCCAGGGGCAAGGCCGTGGACGCCTTCGAGGCGGTCGGCTATTTCGACAACGGGTGCGCCGTCACCTTCCGCTCGAACCGCACGTCCACCGGCCACAAGGCGTTCTTCGAGAACTCCCTCCACGGCAACCGCGGCGGCGTCTGCTGGGAGCTCGAGGACCAGGGCTACCTCAAGTTCTACTCCCACACGCGGCCGGACGGCAGCAAGGTCCCGGATCGCGAGCGCGGCTGGACGCACATCCACGTCTCCGACCCGGGCGGCGGCGGGCACATGAACACGGACACGGTTCCCGGCCTGATCAACGGCTACCTGCAGTACTTCCGCTGGCAGTACCTCCACCTGGGGCTCCAGCTGCTCGGCCAGCCCGACAAGGCCTACACGGTCCCCACGTTCGCCGACGCCTGCCAGGTGCAGGCGGTGTCGGACGCGATCTACCGCAGCGGCCTGAAGGACGGCGAGCTCACCAAGGTCAGATAAAGTAAACCGTTTACTTTATCATATTACCGGACCACGAGCCGAGGCGGGAGGAGCACCTCGCGCGGGACCTTCTGGCCCCGCATGACCCTGAGCAGCAGGCGGAACGACTCGCGCCCGATCGCCTCCACGTCCTGCGCCACCGTGGTCAGGGGGTAGGCGAGGAGATCGGCCTCCGCGATGTCATCGAAGCCCACCACCTCGAGGTGGCCCGGGATGGAGAGACGGGCGTCCCGCACCGCGCGCAGCGCGCCCAGGGTGATCCAGATGTTGGCGGTGTAGATGGCCGTGGGCCGCGGCTTCCGCGAGAGGATCCCCCGCACGGCCTCCTGGGCCGCCTTCGAAGTCGGCTCGATGAGCTCCACCGCCGCCGGCTTGAGGCCGTGCCTCGCCATTGCCTTCCGGAAGCCCGCCAGACGGAGCTGGAAGGTCTGAATCTCGACGGGGCCGCCCACGAACGCGATCTCCCTCCGGCCGCGGCGGAGCAGGTGGTCCACGGCGAGCGCGGACCCGGTGACGTGGTCCGTGCGCACGCAGGGGATGTCCTCGCCCTTGATCGACCGGTCGATCTGGACGAAGGGCAGGCCGTCCCGCCGGAGGTCCACGAGCGCCTGGTCGGCCACCGTGACGGGGGAGACGATGAGCCCGTCCACCCGCCGCTCCTGGAGCAACTGGACCGTGCGCCGCTCGCGCTCGGCGTTGCCGCTGGTGTTGGCGACGACGAGGGTGTATCCTTCCTTCTCCGCCTCGCGCTCGGCGCCGATGGCCACTCCCGTCCAGAAAGGGTTGGTCAGGTCCTCGACCGCGAGCGCCATGGAGTAGGACTTGCGGTCGCGGAACGCGCGGGCCAGGGCGCTCGACCGGTACCCGAGCTTGTCGGCCATCGTGCGGACGCGCGCGACGGTGGCCGGGCTGATCCTGTAGTGCGCGTGCTTCCCGGTGAGGACGTGGGAGACGGTCGTCTGCGAGAGTTCGAGCTTGGCCGCGATGTCCTTCATCCGGATCATGGGGCGCGAGTGTAGCTAAACAGGGTTAGCCTGTCAAGGGGCGGGACTGCGGGAACTTCACTTTAACAGCATACTAACTCGAATTAGCATTGCTTTCAGACTTGACTCGGCGGTGGCGCGGGGCTAGGATGGGCGGCCGTTCGGAGGTGGGGTTTGGATCGGCCACTGCGCCGGCCGTCGAAGTCGGGAGGGAGCGACCCGTGAACACGCTGCTCGACGTCCGGGACATCCGCAAATCGTTCGCCGGGGTGCGGGCCCTGAAGGGGGTCTCGTTCGACCTGCGGGCGGGCGAGGTGCATGCGCTCGTCGGCGAGAACGGGGCGGGCAAGTCCACCCTGATCAAGATCATGACGGGCGCGCACCTCCCGGACGAGGGGGCGATCGAGATCCAGGGCCGCGCGGTTGCGGGAAACGACCCGATCCTCTCGAAGTCGCTGGGGGTGGCCGCGATCTATCAGCAGCCGGCGCTCTTCCCCGATCTCTCCGTCGCCGAGAACATCGCGATGGGCTTCGAGGCCCGCGGGGCGTTCCGGCGGATCCGCTGGGGGGAGCGGCGGCGGCGGACCCGGGAGCTGCTCGACCGGATCGGGGCGCGGATCGATCCCGATGCCCTGGTCAGCACCCTCACGATGCCCGAGCAGCAGATGGCGGAGATCGCCAAGGCCCTGGGCGCCGAGGCGAAGATCCTGATCCTCGACGAGCCCACCGCGTCGCTGCCCGAGCGGGAGGTGGAGAACCTGTTCCGCGTGATCCGCGACCTCAGGAGCCACGGCGTCGGGATGATCTACATCTCGCACCGGCTGGACGAGCTCTTCGCGCTCGCCGACCGGGTCACCGTACTCCGCGACGGCAACACCGTCGCCACGCGGCCCATGGCGGAGGTTGACCGGGCGGAGCTCATCCGCCTCATGGTCGGACGGGAGATCACGGCGGTCTTCCCGAAGCGCGAGGTGGCCGCGGGCGAGGTGGTTCTCGAGACCCGCGGGCTCGGGTGCCGGGAGTCGGGCATCCGCGGCGTGAGCTTGACCGTCCGCGCGGGCGAGATTTTGGGGCTTGCGGGCCTGGTGGGAGCGGGCCGTACCGAGGTCGCGCGAATATTGTTCGGCCTCACGCCGGCCGACTCCGGCGAGATCGTCCTTCGCGGCCGGCCCGTCCGGATCTCCTCGCCGGCGCAGGCGGTGGACGCGGGGATCGCCTATGTCCCGGAGGACCGGCGCCGGCACGGAGTCATCCTCGAGATGCCGGTGGCCGCGAACACCACGATGGCGGTGCTCCGGCGCCTCTCGCATCGCGGCCTCCTCGATTTCGGGGCCGAGCGGCGCTTGGCGGAGGAGTACGTCGGGAAGTTCTCGATCAAGACCCCGTCGATCGAGACCCCCGTGGGCAACCTCTCGGGCGGCAACCAGCAGAAGGTGTCGCTGGCCCGCTGGCTGGCCACGAAGCCCGGGGTCATCATCCTCGACGAGCCCACCCAGGGGATCGACGTCGGGGCCAAGTCCGAGATCCACCGCCTGATGGGCGACCTCGCGGCTGAGGGGATGGCGATCCTCATGATCTCCTCCGAGCTGCCCGAGGTGCTCGGGATGAGCGACCGCATCGCCGTGATGCACCAGGGGACGCTGGCCGGCGTCCTCCCCCGATCGGAGGCGACCCAGGAAAACGTCCTCGCCCTGGCCCTGGGCCGCGGGAAGGAAGCTGCATGACGGGTAAAGTCGGTCATGATAAAGTATACTATGATAAAGTAAACCGTTTACTTTATCATAAGAGAGAGCTGTCGGTGGCGGCGGCGTACGGGGTGCTGCTCCTCGTCCTGGCGGTCGCCGCGCCGCGCTTCTATGCGGGAGACGAATTC
>JAHFOZ010000362.1 GCA_023261405.1 Planctomycetota bacterium | reverse complement strand
TAATTGCCCGTGGCCGGAGCCGGAGAGGCGCGCGATGAGACCAGCCTGAACGGGAGGCCTGCCGGGCGCATGGACAAGACTAGAATATCGGATTTCCTCAAGCTGATCGAGGAGCTCAAGGCTCTCAAGAGCCATATGCTGCACCTGGACCTCGCGCGACTCGAGGAAGAGCATACGCTGGAGCTGGACCGCGCCTTCAATGCGGTGGAGAAGCGGGTGAGGATCCGGGCGCCGGAGGAACTGGAGAGGCTCAAGGTCGAGGAGCGGAGGATCGCCGAGCAGAAGCACGAGCAGAACAAGGAGTTCCTGCGCTCGAAGTTCCAGAGGCTGGACTCCAACCTGCTCGCCCTGGGCCAGTTCCTGAAGACCCTCGTGCCGGTCCAGGAGTCGGAGGCGCGGCTGGCCGGGGAGGCAGACCGCCTGCGCAAGGCGGAGGAAGAGCACGGAATCCAGCGGAAGGTGCTCGCCCACGAGCAGGAGGAGCTGGAGCGCGACCGGGGGCTCATGGAAGCCGCCAAGCTGGCGCTCACCTCCCGCCAGAAGGAGGTGGACGCGAAGCTGGCGAACCTTGACGTGGCACGCCGCGCGGCGGCCCTGGACCTGCTGCGCGAGGACCTCGACGGGAAGCTCGCCGCCTACGGGGAGCAGGAGGCGCTCCTGGAGAAGCAGCGGCTGGAGCTGAACCAGGACTTCGACCGTCTGGGCCAGAAGCGCGCCGAGCTGGAGACGGACCTGGAGAGGCTCCAGGAGGAGCGCAAGACGCTGTCCTTCGAGAAGGCGCGCCTGACGGACGTGGTGGCGCGCGAGCTCTCCTCGACCTTCGAGCAGTACATTCGCGAGGTGCTGCGCCCCGCCCGGCCGCCCGCCACTCCCTGAGGCCCACTTCCCCACTCAGGTGACAGGGGGGTCGACCCAGTGCCTTTGGATGACGTACCCGCTGCAGCGTCTGGTCGAATTTTCCAGGCAGCCTCATTCATCGCATCTGAAAGGAGGGCTCATGCCGACCACGAAACTCGCCGTCGTTTTCGCGCTTATGCTGCTCATCTCCGGATGCAAGGGCGTTCCGCTCAAGATTCCTGCTACGGGAATTCAGCCGGATGAGACGGAGCTCGGCCCGGTCGAGGGCAAGGCGACGGGCATCATGCTGTTCCAGTTCATTCCCATTGGTCAGAATTCACGTTTCGAGGCGGCTTACTCGCATGCGCTGGCGATGCTGCCGGGAGCCACCCGAATTGTGGACATCGTGATCCAGGAAAACTGGTTCTGGGGCTACATCCTGAACGGCTACACCTTCCACCTCCGCGGCACGGCCGTCCGCGCCAAGTAGCCGATCTCGGCACAAGACTCCCTGAGGAAGCCCGCGGTCCCGCCCCGCGTGGGCGAAACCCGCCTCGACCACTACTCACGGGACTGCTCAACGGCCGGTTGACACCCGGAAAGCGGTCGTGTAGAGTGCCCATCCCCGTTGACGCTCAAGCACTTGGACAGGTAGCTCAGTTGGTAGAGCACTGCACTGAAAATGCAGGGGTCACCGGTTCAACTCCGGTCCTGTCCACCATCAAACGGCTCTTCACCCGGAACGGGGGCAGGGCACCGTGACTACTCACATAGACCGACCCCCTACTTCCGCCCCACGCCGAACTGGTCCCCATTACGCACGGGGACGAGCGCCGACCAGTCAATCTCCAGGACCTTCTCGCTCTGGACCTGCTTTCCGTTCTCGTCCTTGAGCCAGGCCACGATCTTGCGGGACTTCGCATCGATCACCTCCCCCGTTGAGGGATAGGCGAAGTCCCCCCTGATCGTGAACGTGATCCAGCCCGGCTGATCGACCTCGAGTTTCACCGTCGCGGCGCACTTCGGGGGCATGACGGTGTTGTCGAAGACGTGCAGCGCCTGGTTGCAGGCGTCGACGACCCACACCTCCTTCTCGTCGGGAGTCAGCCCGACCCCGTGGCTGGGGCAGGCGTGCCGCTTCACATTCGCCATGTCGAACGAGTAGCCCGGGACCTCGACCCGGTGGAGCTTCTTCCCCGTCCGGATGTCGCCGATCTCGAACCCCACGAGGTCGTTCACCGTGACGTAACACCGCGACTGCGCCGCGTCGACGGTAAAGGGCCGGATGCCCGTGCTGAAGGGGCCGACGGTCTTCACGACCTTGTGGGTCGACGTGTCCGCCACGGAGAGCAGCGGGGAACTGAGTCCCGCGAGATAGCAGGACTTGCCGTCGCTCCCGTAGACGGTATTGTGAGCGGCCGACTTCGGATCGAGCCTCGCCAGGACGTCGCCCGAGGCGCCGTCCACGACGTGCCAGTGGTCCTTCTCCAGGGAGGGCACATAGAGGGTCTTTCCGTCGGGCGCGATGGCCATACGGTCACAGCCACCCTCGTAGGGCTTCACCCAGAGGGCCTTCTCCGTGAGGAGGTCGATGCACGCCAGCCGGCGGATCGTCGAGACATAGAGACGTTTCATCGCCGCGCACGCGGCGATCCCCTTGACGTTCTCCACTTCCCCGCCCAGGTCGTCGAACGGCGAAGGGATGCGCCGCACGAACCGGTGGCCCGCGTCGATGTCATAGACGAGGATCCCCTTCCCGCCCCATTCGACGTAGTTGCGCACGCCGGGGGAGGCGACATAGAGGTAGCGCTTCTCGCCTTCCTGGGCCGGCGCCGGCATGGCCGCAAACGCCGTCAACGCGAACGAGGCGAGCATCCTCATCGGATACCTTACGATGGCCGCTCCTCCGGAGGCGGGAGCTTGCGGAAGGAGGCGTAGAGGAGGAGGTCGTAGGCGATCTTGAGCCCCGCGCCGACAAGGAGCGGCGCGGCTTGCGCCATGCCCATGAGGAGACCCGCGAACGAGGGGGCCACCGCCCACGCGCCCATCCGCACCAGGTGGGTCGCCCCCGAGGCGAACGTGCGCTCCTCGGGCCGCACGACCGCCATCACGTAGGATTGCCTCGTGGGCACATCCATCTCCACGAGCCCCTCGCGCAGCAGGAAGAGAACCGCCGCCACCTCGAAGCTTGGCGCGAAGGGCACCGTGGCCAGGAGGAGGCTCGACGGGATGTGGGTGAAGACCATGGTGTTCACGAGCCCGATGCGCTTGGCGAGCCACGCGGCGCCGAGGTGGGATAGCGCGTTCAGCACCCGGGCCCCGAAGAAGAGCATCCCGATCGCCCCCTCCTGGACGCCGAAGCGCTCGTGGAAGAAGTAGGCCAGAAGGGCGCTCGTGAGGAACCCGCCCCCGAGGCTGTCCATGGCGAAGAGCGGGCAGATCTTCCAAAGCACCCGGCGCGTCCCAGGGGAGAGCGGCGCGGCGGCCCGCGAGGCCGGCGCGAGGAGCGCCGCGGGAAGCGCGACGTAGAAGACCGCCGGGAGGAGGCAGAGCCCCGCGTAGACGGCCACGCTCGCGCGGAAGGCCGGGATCTCCCCGAGGCCCGCCGTCTTCGAGAGGAGCGCCGGCAGGCCCGCCAGGAGACCGCCGAACGCGTGGCCGGCATCCTGGCAGATGTTGTAGACGGCGAACGCCCGCGTCCGCCCCGCATCATCCGTGGTGGCCGGCAGGAGAGACTGCTCCAGGATGAGCGCCGCGCCGCGGTCGCGCCCCATCCCGTTCAGCATGCCCAGGAAGGCGGCGGCGCCCAGGACGAAGGGATCCGTGGCCAGCGCCACGCCCAGCCCGCCGCCCGCCCCGAGGACCGCGAGGCCCACCAGGAACCCCCGGCGGCCTCCCCGGTTTCCTCGAAAGGTCGCCACCGCCGAGGCCAGCGCCGCCCCAGCCAGCCCGGCCCCGACCACGACCCCGAGGGCGGCCTCCCCCAAGCGCAGTTTCGCCAGGTAGAGGCCCACCAGCACGCCGATCATCCCCGTGGCCAGCGCGCGCACAAAGACCGCGGCGTAGAGGGAACTGCGGCCGCTCATGTGCCCGTTCCCAGAACTGCGAGGATCTCATCCGCGTCGCGGACCCAGCGGACCTCGGGCATCCGTTTGAACCACATCAGCTGGTGGCGCGCGAGACGGCCCGTGTTCCGGTTGATGAGCCGCTCCATCTCGGCGTCGTCATGCTCCCCCTCGAGGCGGCCGATCACCTCTCGATACCCCACCGCGCGCCGGCCCTCCCGGCCCCAGGGCTTCTCGAGGAGGCGCTTCACCTCGTCCACGAGCCCCGCGGCCAGCATCCGCTTCGTCCGCGCGGCGATGCGGTCCCGGACGTCCTCCCTGCGGAACCCGAAGACGTCCGCGTCAAGAGCGCGCGTCCCGAAGTGCGTGTGCTTGGAGCTGATTGGCTCGCCCGTCTTCCGGAAGACTTCAACGGCGCGCACGAGCCTCTTCAAATCGTTTGGATGGATCTTCGCCGCGGCCGCCGGATCCACCTCCCGAAGTTCCTCGTGGAGACGGGGCGCGCCGAGCGCCGTCAGTTCCCCGCGGAGCGCGGGGTCGGCCGGCGGGCCCTCGAAGAGCCCGTAGGCGAGGGCCTTGTAGTAGAGCGCCGTCCCGCCGACGAACAGCGGCCGGGCGCACTCCGCCATCGCCGCCCGCGCGTCGCGCACGAACCTCCCGGCGTTGTAGCTCTCCGAGGGATCGCAAATGTCGACGAGCCTGCAGGGGCGCTCCGACTTCGCGGTGCCGATGTCCATCCCCCGGTAGACTTTCATCGAATCGATGGAGATGAGCTGCGCGCCGAGGTGGTCCGCGACTTTCTCAGCCACCTCGTGCTTGCCGGAGGCGGTCTGGCCCACGATGAAAATGGGGCGTGTCACCGGGGCCGGATTATAGCGTTACTTGCCGGGGATTTCGATCTCGCCGCCCTCGAGCCGCGCGGGGGTGCTGTCGATCTCGAACGCCGGGGACTCGATCCTCTCCTTGCCGCCTTCGAGCACCAGTCGGCACTCTTTCACGTCCATCCGGGGCACCGACCACCGCGCCGAACCGCTGGCCGGCTGGTCCTGGGCGATCGGCTCCGACTTTCCCTCGATGAGCACGCAGACTCTGACCTTCACCCCGGGATCGCCCACCGCCCAGCGGATCTCGACGGTCGTACCGCCCTTCACCACCGTGCCGAGGGAGGTCAACTCCCGGGGCCAGGCCGCCGCGGACGGGACCACCCCGGGGGCGGCCCGACCCGCGCCTCGGGCCTTGATGACCGCCTGCGGAGGCGTGCCGGGTTCCGGGACCTTGCCTTCCCACCCCGCCTCGCTCTTCGCGGTGAGATAGACCCCGTAGTCGCCCGCCTCTCCAGGGGCGAACAGGACGGGATCCTTCGCGTCGTAGGTCTTGTGCGGGGCCCAGGTGCGCCCCTCGTTCTTCGACACGTAGAGCAGGTAGTGCTTCACCGGGGCGTGGGTTTTTTCCACCCGCGTCTCCAGGCGCACGGGCATCATGCTTTCCTCGAGAGGGCCCTTGACGGAGGCCAGGGGCACCTGCGAATCGATGATGAAATCCCTCGTGGATTCCACCGAGAGCTTCTCCTGGGCATGCGAGACGCGCAGGCGGCAGGTTGC
>JAHFOZ010000361.1 GCA_023261405.1 Planctomycetota bacterium | reverse complement strand
CTCGAGTTCCCCACCGAGGCGCAGCTCGCGGCCACCGACGTGCTGGTCATGTTTGCCGCGGAGGCGGGCACGATCCCGCCCGATCAGCGCGCGATCCTCGACGCCTACCTCAAGCGCGGGGGCGGCATCGTCGCCCTCCACGACGCCGTGTGCGGCAGCGACCCCGAGTGGTTCAAGACGGTGGTCGGCGGCGCATGGGAGCACGGCAAGTCCAAGTTCCAGCATGGGAATATCGGCGTCTATCTACAGGACTATCCGCACCCCATCACGAAGGGCATGGCGAATTTCTTCATGGACGACGAGATCTACTGGGACCTGCATCTGCAGCCGGAGGCGAAGGTCCTGGCCACGGGCTTCCGCGTGTTCAACGAGATCACGCCCCAGATGTGGGTCTACGAGAAGGACAACTACCGCGCCTTCGTGAACATCCAGGGGCACAAGCACGCCTCGTTCAGCCTGCCCCACTACCGCGCGCTGCTCCTGCGCGGCATCGCGTGGGCGGCGAAGCGGGAGGTCGACCTCTGGGTGACGAAGGAGGAACTCGTCAGCCTTCGCTATCCCGAGGGCGGTCCCACGGCCCCCTCGAAGTCCGCCGCGAAGATCACGGTGCCTCCGGACTTCAAGCTCGACCTCGTCCTGGCCGAGCCCGAGGTGGTCAAGCCGATCTCCATGGCGTGGGACGCGAAGGGCAGGCTCTGGACGGCCCAGACGCCGCAGTACCCGTCCAAGGCGGCGGAGTACGGCACGAAGCCGCACGACGCGATCGTGGTTTACGAGGACAAGGACGGCGACGGGAAGCTCGAGAAGAGGACGGTCTTCTACGAGGAACTGGATCTCGTGACGAGCCTGGTGCTCCACAAGGACGGCGTGATCGTGAGCCAGTCGCCCGACATCCTCTTCCTCCGCGACACGGACGGCGACGGGAAGGCCGACAAGCGCGAGGTCCTCTACACCGGCTTCGGCTTCGGCGACACCCACGCCGTCACCAGCAACCTGCGCTGGGGTCTCGATGGGTGGATCTACGGGACGAACGGCTACAGCGGCGGATCCAATCTCAGGAACGCCGCCGGCGAGTCCTTCGGGAAGGTCGGGAACGGACTCTTCCGCTTCAAGCCCGACGGCAGCCGGATCGAGACGGTATGCTCCTACGGCTCGAACACCTGGGGCATGGACTTCAGCTGGGACGGCGAGATCTTCTTCACGATGGCCAACGGCTCCCACCTCCGCCACATCGTCCTGAGCGACGACGTCCTCTCCCGCGGCAGGGTGGGGAAGACGGAGGGCTGGAAGGACATCACCAGCCACCGGGACGCCAACCCGCTTCTGAAGCATACGGTGAACCCGTACCTCCAGATCGACAATGTCGGGGGCTTCACCGCTGCCTCCGGCAGCACCCTCTATGACGGCGGCGCCTGGCCCGACGAGTACCGCTCGATCCACCTCGTCTGCGAATGCACGATCAACCTCATCCACGAGGACCGCATCGGGCCCGCGGGGGTGAGCTACACGTCCGCCAAGGTCTCCAACGACGAGTTCGTCGCCGGCACCGACCTCTGGTTCCGGCCCATTGACACGCAGATCGGGCCGGACGGGGCGGTCTACATCGCCGACTTCTACAACCAGGCCGTGGTCCACAACGACACGCGCGGGCCCGCGCACAGCAAGAAGAACAACTCGGCCATCCGGCCCGACCGCGACCACATGCACGGGCGCATCTGGCGCCTGCAACATCAGCAGGCGAAGGCGCTCCCCGCCTCCGACTTCGCGTCCACGGCGGGGCTCGTGAAGGCCCTCGAGCACCCGAACCGCTGGAACCGCCTGACCGCCCAGCGCCTGCTCTGCGAGAAGGGCGAGGGGGCGGCCGCGCTGGCGGCGCTCCTCAAGTCCTCCCCGCACAACTTCGCGAGGGTCCTCTGCCTCTGGACCCTTCACCGGACCGGGAATCTGACGGAGGCCGATCTCGCCGCCGCCTTGAAGGACGCGGATGCGGGAGTCCGGAAGAACGCCGCGCGGATCGCCGGCGCGGTCGCAAAGGGTGATTCCCTCCGGCAGGCCCTGGCGGGCCTCGTCGAGGAGAAGGACGCCCGCGCGCGCCTCGAGATGATCGTCGCGCTCGGTTCCTTCCCGGGGAGCCCGGGGACCTCGGCGGCCCTCCTCAAGGTGGGGCCCCTGCTTGAGGACGCCCATTCGCGCTCGGCCCTCGTGGGCGCGCTCGCCGCCACGCCGGTGGACTCACTTCTGGCCGCGGTGGATGCGGGCGACCGCGTGTTGTCGGAGGAACTGGCGGGTACGGTGGGGAACAAGCAGGACCCGGAGCTCGCGGCCAAGGTAGTCGTACGCCTCGCGGCGAAGCCCGCGTCCGCGAACCCGGGCAAGCAGGCGGCGCTCCTGCGCCTCTCGCAGACGCTCAAGCCCGAAGCCGTGCCTGCGGCCACCCCCGAGCTCCAAGGGGCGCTCCGGATGCTGCTCTCTTCCGAGGATTCCGGAGTCGTGGGAGCGGCGATCCCCTTCGCCGCGCGCTGGAGCAGGGACGAGGCGATCGCGAAGCTCCTCGAGCCGGTGGCCGGGGCGCTGCTGGCGAGCCTCCCGGACGTCTCAAAGTCGGACGAGGTCCGCATCCAGAACCTGGGCGCGGCCCTCTCCATGCCGTCGGCGCGCGGGAAGGCGATTGAGGCGGCGGGCTCGCTGCTCGATCCCAAGTCATCTCTAGAGCTCCAAAGAGGCGTCATCGAGGCGCTGGGCGGCCTGACGGAGGATCTCGCCGCCCGAACGCTGCTGGGGGCCTTCCCGAGGCTCCCCGCGGCCGGGCGCGACCTGGTCCTCGCGCAGGTGCTCAAGCGCGCGGAGTGGACGGCCGTGCTGATCGGGGAGTTGGCGGAGAAGCGCCTGAAGCCCAACGACGTGGGGGCCACGACGCTTTTCCGCCTGCGGAACCATCCGGACAAGGCCACGGCGCAGAAGGCCGCGCAGGTCCTCGACGCGGTCACGGGCGGGCAGGCGAAGGCCAAGGACCAGATCATCGCGGCCCTGCTGCCCGTGGTGGACAAACCCGGGGACCCGGTGCGGGGTAGGGCGCTGTTCACGGAAAACTGCCTGAAGTGCCACGCCTACAAGGGGGAGGGCCGGAACGTGTCGCCCGATCTCACGGGGATGGGCGTCCACGGGAAGCACGAACTCCTCGTTCACATCATCGACCCCAACCGAACGGTCGAGGCGAACTACATCTCCTTCAACGTGAAGACGAAGTCGGAGGAGGTCTTCAACGGGATCCTCAGCCGTGAGACGAAAGACGTCGTGGTCCTCAAGAACAACGACGGGGAGAAGGAGATCCGCCGTGGCGACATCGCGGTGATGATTTCCACCGGCCTCTCGCTCATGCCCGAGGGCCTCGAGAGCCTGGGCGGCGAGGCGCTCCGGGACATCCTGAGCTTCCTGGTCTCGGACGCAGGCGGATTCCGCATCGTGGACCTGCAGATCGCGGCCAACGCCTCGAGCGTGAAGGGCCTCTACGATCCTCAGCGCGAGCCGCACAACCTCAGGCTGAGGAAGTTCGGCGTGAACATGGTCGAGGGTGTCCCCTTCCAGCTCGTGGACCCCGACAAGAGCGTGAAGGGCAACAATGCGATCGTGCTCAAGGGCGGGGCGGCGGCCGATTGGCACTGCAAGACCTCGTATCCGAAGCGGGTCGAGGTGCAGGTGGGGTTCGCACTCGACAAGCTGCACGTGCTGGGGGGCATCGCGGCGTGGGGCACGCTCGACCCGAACACCAAGCCGAGGCCGGTGGTCCGGCTGACCTGGCATTACGCGGACGGGAAGACCGAGGAGAAGATCCTGAACGACGGCGTGGAGTTCGGCGACTGGATCCGGCGCGTGGACGTGGCCGGATCGAAGTTCGCGCCGGGGTTGATCCTGCCGGACGCGCCCGGTCAGGTCCGGTGGTTCACGGTCATCCCGGGGCGGCGGGACGTGATCCAGTTCATCTCGCTCGAGAGTTACGACAACACCATGGCGCCGACCTTCCTGGCCCTCACGGCGGAGGTGGGCGGGGGCGCCAAGCCGGGAGAACCCGTGGGACAGAAGACTTCCAAGGTCCTGATCGTAGGCGGCGGGTCGAGCCATGACTTCGACAAGTGGTGGAAGGGGGCGGACGCCGAATTGCTGGGCGCCTCGTACACCGGGACGCCCGCGGACGTGCTCCCGGCGCTCAAGGACCTGCAGGTGCTCTGCCTGGCGAACAACCAGCCGCTGGGCGATGCGGCTCTGCGGAAGGGCATCTTCGATTTCGTGGACGCCGGGAAGGGCATGCTCCTGGTGCACGCCGCCGCCTGGTACAACTGGAAGGACTGGCCGGAGTACAACAAGCAGCTCGTGGGCGGGGGCTCCCGGGGGCACGAGAAGTACCAGGAGTTCGAGGTCACCGTGAACGATGAGAAGCATCCCGTCATGGCGGGGGTGGAGAAGACCTTCAGGCTGAAGGACGAGCTCTACCAGTTCGCGAAGGACCCCGAGGGCACAGAGATCCAGGTGCTCGCCACCGGAAAGTCGCTCGCGACGGGGAAGGAGTACCCGGTGGCATGGATCGTGAAGCGCGCGAACGCGAGGATCGTGGTCGTGACGCTGGGACACGACGGCGACGCGCACAACCACGCCGCGTACAGGAAACTGCTGCAGAACGCGGCCGCCTGGCTGGGGGCGGCGAAGTGAAGCGGAAGGCCGCGGGGGAAAGGCCTGCGGTCTACCTCCTGGCTACGCTCGACACGAAGGGACACGAGGCGGCCTTCGTCCGCGACCAGCTGGCGGCCATGAAGGTCCCGGTCAGGGTCGTGGACACGGGCTGCATGGGTCCGCCGCTCATCAAGGGGGACATCCCCCGGGAGGCGGTCTTCGACGCGGCGGCCGCGAAGGCGAAGGGGGACCGCGGCCATGCGGTGACGGCGGCGGCGGAAGGGGCGGCGCGTCTCGTCTCGGAGGCCTATGGACGGGGGGAGCTCGCCGGCGTCCTCGGGATCGGCGGCTCGGCCGGGACGGTGATCTCCACGCAGGCGATGCGGGCCCTGCCGCTCGGGGTCCCCAAGCTGATGGTGAGCACGCTCGCGTCGGGCCAGGTGCGACCCTATGTGGGCGACAAGGACATCCTGATGCTCAACTCCATCGTGGACATCCTGGGCATCAACCGGATCTCCCGGTCCATCCTCTCGCAGGCCGCGCGGGCCATGGCCGGGATGGCCACCCTGCGCGCGAAGGAGGCGAAGGTCCGCGACAGGCCGCTCGTAACGGCCACGATGTTCGGCGTGACCACCCTCTGCGTCATGCGGGCGAAGGAGACGCTCGAGAAGGCGGGCTACGAGGTCCTGGTCTTCCACGCGACGGGGAACGGCGGGCAGGCGATGGAATCGCTGATTTGCGAGGGCCTGGTCGCCGGGGTGCTCGACCTCACGACCACCGAGCTGGCGGACGAGTTCGCGGGCGGGCTTCTCACGGCGGGGCCGGACCGTCTGACCGCCGCGGGCCGGATGGGGATTCCCCAGGTGGTCTCGG
>JAHFOZ010000360.1:3504-5588 GCA_023261405.1 Planctomycetota bacterium | reverse complement strand
GTTCCCCCGCCACCCAGTCCAGACGCCCCTCCTTGAATTTCCGGAGCGCCACCTCCGCCGAATGGAACTCCACGAGGACTCGCTCCGGGGACCCCGCGGCGGGCCTCTCCCGCCAGGCCGGGTTGCGGCGCAGCGTCAGGTCCACCGGCGTGGCCGCCTCCAGCAGAAACGCCCCGTTGGTCACGATGTTCCCCGCCTTCACCCACGCCGCCCCGTGCTTCGTGAGGGTCCGCTCCGGGAGCGGCGAGAAGCACATGAACGAGAGGAGTTCCGGCAGCCACGGCGTCCGCCGCTCCAGCCGCACCCGGAGCGTCCGCGCGCCGACCGCCTCGAATCCGAGGTCCTTGTCCGCGACGTCCGGCCGCCCCTCCGCCGCCTCCGCGGCCTTCGCATAGCCGCGCCGCTTGAGCGCGGCCGCGTGCCTCTTCCTCGCCACCTGCGCCAGGCGCCCTTCCCCGGGGTCGTCCTTCGTCAGGAGGAGGTCCGCCTCCGCCGCCTCGAGCCACGGGCCCGCGTTCCGGAAGACCCGGAAGAGCGGCGCGAACGCGCAGCCCGTATCGGGCCGCAGCGCCCGCTGCCAGGCGGTGACGAAATCCTGCGCGACGACGGGGACGCCGTCGGACCACGCCGCCTCCCGGAGCGCGAAAGTCCACGTGAGCCCGTCCGCCGACACGTCCCAGCGCTCCGCCGCCCCGGGCCCAGCCCCGTCGGCGCCCGCCGCCGTCAGCCCCTCGAAGAGCGCCGAGACGTAGCGCGACTCCGCGAGCGTCGCGGCGCGCTGCGGGTCGAGGTTCGCGGGGGCGCCCCACGACGCGCGCAGGACGGTCCCCGCGTCCTGGCGGCCCAGGGCGAGCGCGCCCAGGATGACGATAGCCTTCATCTCACGCTCCGATATCCACGGGGAGCTTCCCCTTGTACTCTATCTCGCCCAGGAGCGCCTTGGCCGCCGCGCGCTGGCAATGTTCGTCCTCGCCGTACGCGCAGACAAAGCCCGGCAGGTCCGGAAACTGCCGGAGGACGTAAGGTGTCCCGAAGGCCACCACCGTCACGTCCTTCCGGCGGCGCAGCTCCTCCCGGATCCGGCCTGCCAGGGTCTCGTCGAGCGCGGCGCCCCCGGAGAACGCGCGCGGCCGGAAGAAGAGGGCCACCACGCAGCATGTCGCGTCGTCCCCGAGGGTCGCCTTGGCGCCGAGTTCCCTCTCGAAGATCTGGAGATCCCCTTTCGCGCCGGGATCGGACAGGCGGACGAACGCGGTGCGCGCCCCGATCCGCCCCGTCCCCCGGACGAGCGTGACCGCCGCTTCGGCGATCCGCTGCGCCGCGGTCCGATGGGCCGCGGACCCCACGAGGTGCTCCACCCCCGCCTGGTCCACGATCCGCTCCCCGAAAAGTCCGAGCCGCTCCTTGGCCCCCAGGATCCGCTCCGCCGCGCGATCCACGGCATCCTCCCGGACGCGCCCGGCCTTGACCGCCGCCTCGAGGGCGTCCAGGGCCTTCACCGCGTCCGCCGGGTAGAGCAGCACGTCCGCCCCGGCCTTCGCCGCGCGCTCCACCGCCTCCGCTTCCGGGCAGGTCTTCGCGATCGCGTCCATCCTGAGGGCGTCGGTCGCGACGAGGCCGCCGAACTTGAGCTCCCCCCGGAGGAGGTCCTCCGTGGCGCGCCGCGAGAGCGAGACGGGATGCTCCGGGTCTATGGCCGGGACGCGCAGGTGGGCGGTCATCACGGCCTCCAGGTCGCCGGCGAGCTCCGCGAACGGGCGAAGTTCCCTTTCCCTGAGCCGCCCCATCGGCGCCTCGAGGACCGGGAGCTCGAGGTGCGAGTCGCCCGCGACGTCGCCGTGACCCGGAAAGTGTTTCGCGCAGCCCAGGACCTTCATCTCCCGGAGACCCTTGAGATACGCGCGCGCCAGGCGCGTGACGAGAGCCGGGTCGTCCCCGAACGACCGCGTGTTGATCACGGGGTTGGCCGGGTTGGTGTTCACGTCCACGACGGGCCCGAGCACCCAGCGGATGCCGAGCGCCTTCGCCTCGCGGGCCGTGAGGCGGCCCTTCGCCTGCGCCATCTCCTCGGAGCCGGCGGCGCC
>JAHFOZ010000360.1:0-3494 GCA_023261405.1 Planctomycetota bacterium | reverse complement strand
ATGTTCGGGGGAAAGACGGTGGCCCCGGAGACCTGCTGGCCCGCCCCGTTCTCGAGGTCCGCGGCCAGGAGGAGGGGGACCTTCGCCACTTTCTGCAGCGAGTTGGCGAGCGGGGCCGAATCGAAGACCGACCCGCCGAACAGGCACAGGCCTCCCACGCCGTGCTTCTTCACCAGGTCCATCGCGCGGTCGTAGTCGGGGTCCTCGAAGCGGAACTCCGCGAAGATCATCTGCGCGCACTTCTCGCGCAGCGTCATCCGGTCGAGGTGCTTGCGCATGATCACCGGTGCAGCCTCCCCATGAGGCCCCGGAAATTCGCGCCGGGGACGATCTTCCCGAGCACCGCGGGCCGGCCTGCGCCGGTGACCGCGGGCGCGTTCGCGGGCGCGCCGCGCACGGCCTCGGCCGCGAGCAGCGCGAACGCCGCGGGCTCCTTGGCCAGCGCCGGGATGCCGAAGACCTCGAGGGGCCTCACCGCGAGCGGCCAGACCATCCACTCGAGATGCGACATCGTCGTGCGGTTGAGGCCGCCGCCGCCGGATACGATCAGCTCCTGCGTCCCGGTCGGGGCATGGCGCGCCACCGCGTCCGCCACCGTTCGCGCGGTGAGATAGGCGAGCGTGGCGACCACGTCCGCGGGCCGGCGCCGCAAGTCCTTCCCGCAGCGCTCGAGAAGGAAGTCGCGGCTGAAGAGTTCGCGCCCGGTGGATTTTGGAGGCGGCTTCCGGAAATACGGATGATCGAGGCGGCCGAGGAGCTTGAGATCGATCCGCCCCGAGGCCGCGACGCGTCCGCCTTCGTCGTACTCCTTCCGGTAGGCGATCCGCATCGCCTCGTCGATCAGGCAGTTCCCCGGCCCCGTGTCGAACCCCGTGGTGCGCGCGAGGGTCTTCGCCGGGCAGCCCAGGTTCGCGATCCCCCCGAGGTTGAGGAGCACCGCGGGCCGGCCGCCGAAGAGATACCAGTCGAAGTACGGCACGAGCGGCGCGCCCTGGCCGCCCGCGGCGACGTCCGCAGGGCGGAAGTCGCACACGGTGGTGACGCCCGTCGCCTCCGCGATGAAGGAGGCCTCGCCGATCTGCAGCGTGTGGCGCGCGGGGGCGTGCCACACGGTCTGCCCGTGGGAGCCGATCACGTCCACGCGGCCCTTCCGGATCACCTTCCGCGCGGCCGCCGCGAAGAAGCGGCCGAGCTCCGAGTGGAGCGCGGAGAGCTCCCGGGTCCTCGCGTCGCGCGCGGCGAGGATGCGCTCGCGCAGGGCGCGGGGATAGGGGAAGGTCCGGTAGGCGAGCATGCGGAGCTTCCGGTCGCCGATCCGCGCGGCGGCGACGCTCACGCCGTCGGCGGAGGTGCCCGACATGAGCCCGAGGGCCGTCAGCATCCGAGGGCGCCCCGGAGCAGGCCGCCGCTCCGGGCCAGGAGCCGCCCGGCCTCCTTCCGCGACACGCCGCGGCGGAGCATCACGATGGCGGTCTTCGTGCCGCCTCCCTCGCGGATCGCGCGGGCCGCCTCCGCCTCGGAGCAGCCCGCGATCGTGGCCACGATGCGGCGGCCGCGGGCCACGAGCTTCTCGTTCGTGGGGAGGAGGTCGACCATGAGGTTCTCGTAGACCTTCCCGAGGCGGACCATGGCAGCGACGCTGAGCGTGTTGAGGACCATCTTGGTGGCGGTCCCGGCGCGGAGCCGCGTGGAGCCCGTGATCACCTCCGGGCCCGTGAGGGGCGCGATGACAACGTCCGCCGCGCCGCGCGGGAGGCCGTGCCGGTTGCAGGTCACGAGGATGCGGCCCGCCTTGCGTCGTCTCGCCTCGGCGAGCGCCCCGTGGACGAAGGGGGTCAATCCGCTCGCGGCGATGCCGATGACCGTGTCCCGCGGACCGGCCTTGCGGAGAACAAGTTGCCGGGCGCCGTCGGCCGCGTCGTCCTCGGCGCCTTCCTTGCTTGCGAACACGCCGTCCGGGCCGCCGGCCATGATTCCCTGGGCCAGGTCGCGCGGGACGCCGAAGGTGGGCGGCAGTTCCGCCGCCTCGAGGACGCCCAGGCGGCCGCTGGTCCCGGCGCCCACGAAGAAAACCCGCCCGCCCTTACGGAGTCGCGCCACGAGGAGCTCCACACCGCGGGCGAGAGCCTGCCGCGCGGCGCGGACCGCCCGCGCCACCGTGGCGTCCTCGCGGTTGATGAGGTCCACGATCGCCGCGGCCGAGAGGGTGTCGATCTTCCGGGTGCGCGGGTTCCGCTGCTCGGTGAGGAGGCGCGCGAAGTCCCGGGTCATCGCTTCGCCGCCGGGGTGGGGAGATCCAGGAGCTTCCTCCGGGCCGCGCGCAGGGTCTCGAGCTTCTTGCAGAAGGCGAAGCGGACCTTCGTGCGGCCCTGGGACGGATCGACGTAGAACGAGCTGCCCGGGACGCAGGCGATCCCGCCGTCTTTCACGAGCCACTGCGCGAAGGCGGTGTCGTCCGGGAACCCGAAGCGCGCGATGTCGCACATCACGTAGTACGCGCCGGCCGGTTTCCGGAGCGGCCGCAGGTCCGCCTCCACGAGGCCGGGGTAGAAGAGCTCGCGCCGCTCGCGGTACTCGCCGGCGAGGTCCTCGAAGAGCGTGCCCGGGTCGTCCATGAGCTTCGCCGCGGCGACCTGGAGCGGGTGGGGGGCGCCCACGGTGAGGAAGTCGTGGACCTTGCGGATCGCCCCCGTGATCTTCTCCGGCGCGACGCAGGTCCCGAGCCGCCAGCCGGTGATGCAGAAGGTCTTCGAGAGGGAGGAGGTCGTGATCGTCCGCTCCGCCATGCCGTCGAGCGAGGCGATCGAGACGTGCTTCCCCTCGTAGACGATATGCTCGTAGACCTCGTCGGTGATCGCGAGCACGTCCCACTTCCGGCAGAGCCCGGCGAGGAACGCGAGCTCGCCGCGGGTGAAGACCTTGCCCGTGGGGTTGTTGGGCGTGTTGATGACGATGGCCTTCGTCCTCTTGTTGAACGCCTTCGCGACCTCATTCTCGTCGAAGGTCCAGTCCGGCTCGCGGAGGTGGACGAACCTCGGCGTCGCCCCCGAGAGGATGACGTCGGGCCCGTAGTTCTCGTAATGCGGCTCGAAGATCACGACCTCGTCGCCCGGGTCGATCACGGCGAGGAGGGCCGAGATCATGGCCTCGGTGGCGCCGCAGGTGACGGTGACGTCCGTGTCCGGCCGGACCTCCATCCCGTTGTACTTCCGGTATTTCCTCGCGAGGGCCTCGCGGAGCGCGGGCGCGCCCCAGGTGACGGCGTACTGGTTGACGTCCGCCTGGATGGCCTCGCAGGCGGCCTTCTTGAGCCGCGGATCGGCGGGAAAATCGGGGAAGCCCTGGGCGAGGTTGACGGCCCCGTGCCGCTGGGCCAGCCGGGTCATCTCCCGGATGACGCTCTCGGTGAACTGCGCGGCCTTCTTCGCGACGTGCTGGCGCGCCATAGGCAGCGAGAGTATCGGAGACCGGCAAGAACCTCAACACAAAGACAC
>JAHFOZ010000009.1:20235-25054 GCA_023261405.1 Planctomycetota bacterium | reverse complement strand
TGATGTCGACCGTCGGGTAGTCGAGCGGCTGGCCGAACTGGAGGTCGCGGAGCGCCGGGATCTTCCGCATCTCCTCGAGCAGGCGCTGGGCGAAGGCGCGGTTGTCCGGAAGGCGCGGGCCCTTGACCGCGACCTCGATGGGCGTGGGCGCGCCGAAGTTCATGATCTTGCCCACGAGGTCGCCCGATTCGAACGAGAAGGCCACGCCAGGAAAGCGTTCGGCCAGGCGCGGGCGGAGCCGCTCCTGGAGCTCGTCGACGCGATAGGGGCAGGAGCGCCGGATCTTGAGGAGGAGGACCGCCTCCTGCGGGCCGCTCGTCCAGAGGTGGATCGTGTTGACCGGATAGCTCGGCGGCTGGACCCCGACGAAGTCGAGCGAGATCTCGACGTGCTCGCGGCCGGCCTCGTCGCGGACGGCGTCGAGCACCTGGAGGGCGAGGATCTCCGTCCGCTCCACGCGCGTCCCGGTGGCGGCCCTCATCCGGAGCTGGAGGAAGCCGGTGTTGACGGCGGGGAAGATGTCGGTGCCCAGGTCGCCTTCCGCCCGGAGGACGGCCCACGAGACCGTCCCCGCCGCGAAGGCGAGATAGAGGACGGCGAGCGGCCAGCGTAGCGCGAGAATCCTCCGCTGGACGCCGCCATAGGCGCGGGTGAGGAACGGTTCCCGCTCCGGCGCGTGGCGCTCGCGGAGCAGCCAGTTGGCGAGCACCGGGACGAGCGTGCTGGAGAGGACGTAGGACGCGAGCATCGCGAACCCGACCGCGAGGGAGAGCGGGACGAAGAGCGAGCGGGCGACGCCGGTCATGAAGAAGGAGGGGACGAAGACCGAGACCACCGAGAGCATCGCGAGGAGCCGCGGCGTGACCGTCTCGCTGGCCGCCTCGAAGACGGCCTTGCGCTTGGGCTCGCCGCGCGAGAGGTGGGCGTGGATGTTCTCGATCGCGACGGTCGCCTCGTCGACCAGGATGCCGACCGCCAGGGCGAGGCCGCCCAGGGTCATGAGGTTGATCGTCTGCCCCGTGAGCCAGAGGCCCACCAGGGAGAAGAGGAGCGCAACGGGGATCGTGACCACGACGATGATCGCGCTCCGGAGGCTGCGGAGGAAGAGGAGGACCATGAGGCCGGTGAGCGCGGCGCCGAGGAGGCCCTCCAGGAACAGGCCCCGGATCGCGCCCGTCACGATGGGCGACTGGTCGAGCTCGAAGCTGACCTTGATCTCGCCGGGGTTGCCCGTGACGCCGTCCAGGATGTCCTGCATCTTCCCGACGTTGGCTTTCACGAGGTCGACCACGTCCAGGGTCGAGGCGCTGGCGCGCTTGGTGACCGGGATGTAGACGCTGCGCTTCCCGTTCACGTGGGCGTAGCCGGTGACGATGTCCGTGCCGATGGCGACCGTGGCCACGTCGCGGAGGAATACGGCGGGACCCGCCCCCGTGCGGATGGGGAGGCTCTCGAGCTCGGCGGGCTGGGTGACGACCGAGTTGATCGGGGCCAGGCGGTTCAGGTCGCCCGTCCGGACGTTGCCCGCGGGCATGATCGTGTTGCCCGAGGCGATCGCCTTGACCACCTCTTCCGGCGACATGGAGAGCGCGCGGAGGCGCTCGGGGTTCACGCGGACCACGACGGTCCGCTGGTTCCCGCCGAAGGGGGGCGGGGCGGAGACGCCCTCGAGGGTGGCGAAGATGGGCCGCACGTTGTTGAGCGCGAAGTTCTGGATCTCGCCGACCGGGCGGGTGTCGCACGAGAAGACGAGCTGGCCGACGGGGACGCTCCCCGCGTCGAAGCGGACGATGAAGGGGGGGACGGTGCCGGGCGGCATGAAGGCGCGCGAGCGCTCGACGTAGGAGACGGTCTGGGCGAGCGCCTGGTTCATGTCGGTGCCGGGGTGGAAGAAGAGCTTGAGGAGGCCGACGTTCTGGATGGACTTCGACTCGACGTGCTCGATGCCGTTGATGTAGAGGAAGTGGTACTCGTAGTAGTAGACCAGGTAGCCCTCCATCTGGGCGGGGTCCATGCCGCCGTAGGGCTGCGCGACGTAGATGACGGGGAGGTTCAGGTTCGGGAAGATGTCCTGCGGCATGCGCGTCCGGCCCCGGATCGCGAAGCCGGAGCCGAGCGCGACCGCGAGCGTCAGGACCAGGATCGTGATGGGGCGCCGCAGGGCCAGGTGGATGAGCCACATCGCCTACTTCTCCCTGCCCGAAATGAGGTCGAGGAAGGGCTGCAGGTTGCCCTGGACGCGGGCCGCGGCGAGGAGGGCGCGCCAGAGGTTCAGCCGGGCGATCGCGTCGTCGATCTCGCCCTGCGCGAGCAGGCGCTGGGCCTCGGCCACTTCCGTCAGGGGCCCGAGTCCCGCGTCGTAGCGCGCCCGCGCGCGCTGCTGCGTCTCCTGCGCGGCCTTGAGCTGCACGGGGGTGTTCTCCGCGATCCGCCTCGCCGCCTCGGCCGACGAGCGCACGCGGGCGTCCTGCATCTTGAGCGTGGCGAAGATCTGGTCGAGCCGGGCCTGCTCCGCGCGCCCGAGGGCCTCCTCCCCCCGCTTACGGGGGGAAAGGATGAAGCTCTCCATGAGGGGGAAGCTCAGCGTCAGGCCCGCCGCCCAGTTGGCGCGGTCGGGGTAGAGGCCTTCGTCGGCGTCGAGCGTCTCGCCGCCCGGGCCGAAACCGCTTCCCCGGTCGCTGAGGGCCAGCTGCAGCTGGACGCGCGGGTAGCCGGCGCGATCGAGGACGCCCTGCCGGGCCTGCGACGCCTCGACCGCGGCGCCCTGGCGGGCGAGGATCGGGTGGGCCGCGAGATCGCCCCGGGGCGGCTCGGGCCGGGCGGGCGACTGGAGCAGCGGGCCGGGATCGATCTTCGCGACGGGTTCGCTGACGCCGAGAGCCTCTCCGAGCGCGATTCGGGCGTGCTCGACGATCTGCCCGGCCTGGATGAGCTGGATCCGGGCGGAGGCGAGCTCGGCCTCGGCGCGCGAGGCGTCCACGCCGGGACGCAGCTCCTGGCTGACCAGGGCGCGGACGGAGGTCGCGAAGACCTCCCAGCGCTCGAGGTTCGCCCGGGCGGCGCGGAGGGTCTGGTCGGCGGCCACCGCGGCGACGAAGGTCTCGGCCGCGTCCGCCGCGACGTCGAGGCGGGTCAGGCGGAGCTCCGCCTCGGCCTGGCGTTCGACCGTGCGGGCGAGCTCGACGTTTGCCGAGCGCAGGCCGAAGTCGAAGGGCTCCCAGGAAAAGAGCGCGCCGGCGGCGCTCCCCCAGCGGCTGTCCCAGGACCTTGAGTTCGAGACCGGCCCGGAGACTCCGGGGACGACGCCCTGAGGGAGGAGGGTGCCGGAGATGTTGTTCCGGGTGGCGCGGATCTCCTGCCAGAGGAGGTCGAAGCGCGGCAGGTAGGCGGTGCCGGCGTAGTCGATGCCCGCGGCCGCGGCCTCGGATCGGGCCTGGGCGACCCGGAGGGCGGGGTAGTTCCTCAACGCGAACGCGACCGCCGAGGGGAGATCGGAAACCTCACGGTTCTCCTGCGGCTGGGGGGAAGCGGGAAGGGCGATCCGGGGGCCGGGGGCCGGGCTGCGCGGCGCGGAACTGCATGCCGCGCCCGCGAGGGCGAGCCCGATCGCGAAGAGGATCTGCCGCGGTTTCGGCATCCGCCGCGCGGCTCCGGTCTCGGCGCTCACGGGGTTCATTCTCGCTTCCGCCGGAAGTATTCGCAAAGGTCGTCGAACAGGGGGAAGGCGCGCGCCAGGCGGGCCTCGTCCCCCTTGTGCGCCATGCAGAGGCCGGCGATCAAGCGATCGATCCCGCGGGCTTCTTCGCGCCCGAACTTTCCATCCTTGAGGTCGATGTCGTGGACGATCTTCGCCACGGCATGGAGGGCGGGGTCCCGGAGGCCCATCCGCTCGAGCAGGGTCTCGAACGTGCAGCGGTCGCCCTCGTGGGTGAATTCTCCTTCGAACATGTCGAAGCGGAGCTCGCCCTTGCCGGGACGGTATCCCTTGCCCGGGACGAAGAGGAAGCGGGCCCGGGGATCGATGAAGCGCCGGATGAGCCAGGCGCTGGCCAGGCGATCGATGCCCAGGCCCTTTCGGGTCACCCAGGTGCGCGCGCGGAAATCCCGGAGGCGGAGCGGTCGGGTTTCGGGTTCGGCGGGGCTCCCGGACTCGAGCCGGTCCTCGAGGCGGGCGATCGCCTCTTCGGCCGCCTTCCGCGCGGGGGCCCGGAAGAAGTCGATGGCGCCGACCTCCTCGAAGCGCCGCTTGAGCCGGGCCGGCTCGGCCCCGGCGGCGGCGCGCGCGTCGCCGGCCAGGGCGCGGTAGTCTTCGTCGCGGGCGGTGTTGAAGAGCTTCACGATGTCGGGATCCCGGAGCCCGTCGGCGAAGCGGGCCCGGCAGATCGTGGCCTCCCCGGCGCCCTTGGCGATCTCCCGGGCGACCCACTGGAAGTCCTCGTGGGAGGCCTCCGTGTCGGGCAGGACGTAGACGCTGTTCTTGACGGCGACGGCCCCCATCCGGTGGAGGCGCCGGGCGATCTTGACCCGGAGGTAGGCGGGTTTGGGGGGGATCTGGTGGATGAGGAGCAGCCACCCTTCCGGGCCCTTCCGGCGCGCCGGGTCGGCCTTCACCCTATCCTCCCGCAGAGCTCCCTAAAGATAGTGCAACCGTATCATTCTTGCAAACAAAAATAGAGCAACTGAAGCGTCTCCCAGGGACGGCTCGTCAGAACGCGAGGCCTGCAAACCAGGTGAAGCGGTCCGCCCGGCCCTCATCGACGTTCAGGTAGTTCGTCCTCCACTGGATCCATTCAAGGCCGAACTACCTGAACGTCGATGA
>JAHFOZ010000009.1:5059-20225 GCA_023261405.1 Planctomycetota bacterium | reverse complement strand
AGCCGCCGCCGAGGTCGACCTTGGCCACCGCGAAGGGAGCGACGTTCTTCGAGCGCTGCGTCGCGGCTGTGAGGTCGCCGTCCTTGGGATCGTCGACCGCGACCCCGCCGGAGAGGGTCAGGTTCGGCGGAAGGATCGTCCAGGCCAGCTCGACCCAGCCGCCGGCGGAGGAGATCTCGTCCCCCGTGGCGACGTTGATGCCCTGGTCGATCCCGCCGCGCAGGTCGCTCAGGTTCTTGCCCTCCCAGATCTCGCCGGAAAGGACGAGCGTGTCCAGGAGCTTGACCTTCAGATCCAGGCCGATGCTCGAGGTGGTGAACCGGTCTTCACCGGCGATCTGGCCTTCCAGCTCTTCCCAGCCGATGTGGCCCCACACGCCGATATCGAGGTGCTTTTCGAGGAGCGAGGCCAGGCCCAGCCGGCCCTGGATCATGGGGCGGCCCGAGTCGTCGCCGTCCCTCTCCGTATCTCCCTGGGCGGCATCCAGGTTCTTCCGGTCGATGGCGCCCGTGCGGGCCAGGGCCACGGCGGCCGTCCAGGTGCCGTCGAAGACCTTGTCCTCCAGCCCCAGGCGCAGCTGCGGCCGGCGGTCGCCCAGGTTGCCCGCGTTCCACATCAGGGCGTCGTAGTTCGCCGTCGGGAAGAGGGGCGAGATGAGGTCCGAGGTCTGCCCGGCCAGGGCGGAGAAGACGCCGTCGGTGACCTTCACGTAGGCGTGCCGGAGCCGCGGCAGCTCGCGGGACTCGCTCTCGGTGCCGGCCGCCTCGCTCGTCGCGCGGTTCTGGAAGTCGAATTCGAAAAGCCCCAGGACCTTGGCGCCCTCCCAGGAGGGTAGTCCGTCGCGCGTGGCCCGGACGCCGATCCGGGACATCCGCGGGGTCCAGTCGATCCAGTTGCTCTCCTCGTTGATCCCCGGCGTCACGGCCGGGTCGTGCGACAGGGCGTAGAAGGGGAACTGCTGGTGGTTGACGCGCGCGTCGCCCCAGTAGGCGTCCATGTGGATGTGGCCGTACACGCTGATCTTGGTGCCGGCGACCTCAAGTTGTGGGGCGGCGGGCGGCGCGGCCTGAGGCGCCGCGGGCGGCGGGGGCGTCGCGGGCTTGGACTCCTGGGTCTGAAGGCAGGTCAGCAGACCGAGGACCATCGGGAGCATGGACATGGAGTGAGTTCCTAATTGAAGTTGGAGAAAAGAGGGATTCCGGGAGGTGTCGCCTCCGGCGAACTTCGGCAGCCGGCCTACGCTCAGGTGAAACCCGCGGACGCGATCATGGGGCTTCCGTCCGGCCTAATTCAGGTCCTTGTAGGACCAGGTCTTCTCCGTCTTGACGGGCTTCCCGTCCGCCTCGGCGTAGGGGTTGAGGAAGTAGTTGAGCGGCTCGCCCGACTGGGCGGGTTCGAGGATGATGTCGCGGCCCGTGGAGAGCGTGACGCGGTTCGAGGTGTGGCCGCCGAAGAAGAACTCGCGGCGGTCTCCGAAGCGGCTGGCCTCGGAGCAGTCCACCGGGACCCAGGTCTTCCCGGGCACGCGGAAGAAGGCCCAGCAGTGATAGCCGCCGAGCTTCTCCTCGCTCTTCCTCTGGTAGGGGAGGTAGAGGCCGATCTCGAACCCGCTGGCGATCCCCTGCGCGCGGCAGAGCGAGTTGAAGAGGGCGTGGAAGTCGGTGCAGTTGCCCTTGCCCACCCGGCAGGCGTGCTCGGTGCTCCCGAGGCCCCAGCCCGCGTGGTTCTTGTCGTACGTCATCTTCGCGACCACGTGATCGTAGATCGCGCGGCCCTTCTCGAGCGCGCCCGTCTTGCCTCTCACGATCTCGTCCGAGAGCTTCTTCATTTCGGCATCGACCAGGACGAGCCGGTCGGCCTTCTTGAAGACGCTGAACGAGTCGTCCGGGTCCTGCCCCTCGCTCTTGAGGAGGGCGAGATCGGTCCGGATCTCGAGCCGCGTGCACTCGAACTTCATCGCGACCTCGAAGGTCCCGCCGGGATTCTCCAGCTCCCAGCAGGCGATGGCGTTGCCGTACTTGGGCTCGCAGCCCACCCGGGCGGGGCGCGAGAACGAGAGGTTCCGTATCGTCTGGACCGTGGTATCCTGCGGCACGGGCAGCCAGACCCGGAGCTTCTTCGTGCCCGCGGGGATCTCCGAGACCTTTCCGACGTAGTCGACCGAGAACGTGCGGGATTCCCCCGGCAGGACGAATCCGCGCGCCACGACCTGCTGCCGGTCGGCGCCGCCGCCCTCCATGAGCCGGGCCGGGCCCGGCCCGGCGCACGATAGGAGCGCCAGGGTCGCCAGCGACATCACGCACATCTTCATGGGTCGGTTCCTCGGGTTCGTGGGATCAACGGGGAGGGGTCCACGGCGGCCGCCTCCGGCGACGCGCGGGGCGCCTATCAGGTGAAGGTCCGGCCGGGGGGCGCGGGGAGGTGTATCATGGATCGTTATTCAGCCTATATTCATTACTTATCTACAACGACCCGTCAAGAAAAGTTCATCCAGGATTCGGATGGGCTTCATCGTGGATTCGGAGGGGACGGCGGGCCGACCTCGAGGACCAGATCCTTCGCGTTCCTGGCCCAGTCGCCGGCGCCGCCGTCGTCGCGGCCGTCTGCTCCCACGCTCCAGGCCTTGAGCCGGGACCCCGCCGCCTCGTGCCGGAGCTTCGAGCCGAAGGGGTCGTCGAGGTCGAGGACCTCGTCGCAGGCCAGGAAGCGCGTCGCGATCCGCAGCAGGCGGAGCCGGGCGCGGCCGTCGCGAAAAGTGCAGGAGGGGGTGGATGCGCTGAATGCGACGCGGGTCTTGCTCCACGCCTGCACGATAGGGTTAGCGGACCGGCCCCTTTCGGCCTCCGATTCCGTCATGATCCGCTGTTCCTCGCCCCAGCTCAGGGCTTCGGCCCCCGCGTCCCGGAGCGCCATACGGTCTTGAAACTCGAAGGTGTCGGCCGCCATGAGCGGGCCCGACCAGAGATAGCGCCAGGTCGGCGGGCAGGATTCTAGGCCGGAGAAGTCGGATTTCATGATCAAGAGTTCGCCCCGCAGGAATCGCCGCCCAACGTCGGCCGTGTCGTTGAGGATGGACGCCTGCACATCGGGGAAGATCCGGTCGATCAGGGCGAGCTCCCGGTCGATCTCCCGGAGGTCCTGCGGCGAGAGCCTGCCGGGGCGGAGCGCGTCCCGGAGATCTTCAAAGGCAAGCCAGTAGATGAACATCGAGATCATCGCGGAGGTGTGGGACGAATTGTGGCCCAGGTCCCGGGCGAACTGGCAGAGGTCGAGCAAGAGGTCCGACGCCGCCCGGGCGCGGCCGTCCTGGAGGTCAAGGCGGGCCCGGCAGACGGCCAGCTGGGCGAGTATCATGGTGAACTGCGAGCGGTACTCATCCCCGCGTCGCTCCCACTCGAAGGGAACCTGCCCAACGGCCCGGCGCGTGCCCCTTCTCATTTGATCGATGACGGCGCCGTGGGTTTCGAGGATCTTCCGGACGACAGGGATGTCGGCGCGCGCGTTCCGGTTCACCAGGTCGCTGATTGGGGCTCGGGAAGTGATCTTCCGCACCTCTGCGAGGGCGAGGTCGTAATTTTCCCAGGCGTTTCCGGGGAGCGCCTCGCCGCGGAGGACCGGCCGGTCCGCGATGCGTGCCTCGGCGGCCCGGATGAGCGCTTCGACCCGTCGCTTGTCGGCGCCGCCGAGTAACTGCACCACCTTGGCCGGGTAGGAATACACCACTGGTTATGCTTCCCATCCCCGTCTCACCAGTTGCTTTTACTTCTTCCGCGCCGACGTTGGTCTCAAAAGGATGACGTCCCTCATGGATTCGCCCTGCTGACCGGACGGAGCAGCGGAAAGCCCGCCTCCGCCCATGCTTGGACCCCGCCTTTCATGACCGTCACGTTCCGGTATCCTACGGCGGTGAATTTGGCCGCCTGACCGGCGGCTGTCGCTTCCTCGGGTCAGGCTCAGTAGAAGATGATCTCCCGATCCTTTGCGAGTCCGGGAAGCTGAGCCTGGAACTGCGAGAACGGGATTGCACCTTCAAGCCCGAACATCCGGAACTTCTTGTCGTCCTCGTAGGCGATGACCAGGACCGGGGGGTTCGGGGAAAGCATCTTCGCCCGAGCCTCCTCGACGCTGATCCGAACGGGATCCTGCATTCTTGTCTCCTCTCGAGTTCTTAGTGTACCAGTGTGAAGCCGATGTCGGTGCCCATCTTGAGGCCGTAGCCCAACTGGATCTGGAAGAAGCCCAGAGACTCCAGGCTGCGGGCGCTCTGGAGCGGACCGGCGTCGACGGCGTCGAAGCCCAACTCGCGGCCGAGGCCGAGCACCTTCTCCTTTGCGCCTCGATCGTCCGAAGCGACGAAGAGGCTGAGCTTCTGGCCCTTCACCTCTCCGGTGCCCATGTTCTGAGCGAAGACCGTGTTGAACGCCTTGACCACCGTCGCGCCTCGCGCCTTCTTCTGAAGTTCCTCGGCGCCGCTCGTCGTAAAGCCGAGGGCGAGTTGATAGTCCGGGGTGAGGGCGTTCGTCACGTCGATCAGCACCTTGCCCTTGATGCCATCGCCCGCTTCACGGAGCACGTCGTCCAACGCCCCGAAGGGGACCGCCAGGAAGACGAGATCTCCCCACTGGGCGGCCTCGCGGACCGCCGCGGGGTTCTTTCCCACGGCTCGGACCTCATAGCCCGCGCGCTCGATGCCACGCTTGAGGGCGCTCCCCACGTTCCCGTCGCCGATGATCGCTACCTTGGATTACATCTTGTCCTTCCTTTCTCAATAATGACTACTTGCCGAGTCCGATCTGCTTCATGAACTCCTGGTTATCCCAGAAGAGGTATTCCTCGACCATCACGCCATCCTTCCAATGCCCGAGGGTCGCCATCCGGATCTTGTAAGTTTTGCCCGTCGGCGGGATGGTCTTCCCCTCTCCGATGGGCATCGGCTTCGTGAACGTCCCCTCCATGACGCCGATGACGGCGGTCCAATCTCCCTGTCCGAACTTCACCGGATGCTCCTTGATCCGCGTGTCGGGCGCCCAGACGAACATCGCCTTGAGGTCCTCGATGTGCTTCTCGATACCCTTGGTCGAATGCCCGTCCGGCCAGTGGACCGTAATGTCGTGCGCGTGGCTCCGGTGGAGCTCGGCCCACTTCTGCCCGGTGAACACGTTGTAGTCGAGGTCGTCGAAGTTCTCGAGGTGGGCCTTGACCTTGCTCTCCACGTCCCCGCCTTGCGGAGTCGCGGCCGTGGACGCGCACCCGGCCCCTATGAAGCCAATCGCCAGGGCGAGCATACTGCTGCCCGACCAGCTCAGGTTCCTTGTCATCTGCCCATTCCTTAAAAGTGTGGCCATCGAAACGAGTCCAAATCAGCGAAGGATGAACGTGCGCATGGAGAGGTTGCCGTAGTGGAAGCCTTCGTAGACGTCGACCACGCGGTCGGCTCCCGAAGACGCACCCAGGATGAAGAACAGGGGGTCGAAGTGCTCAGAGGTCGGCACGGCGAGCTTGGATTCCGGAGCGGCCGCGGCATAGTCGCGGATCTGCTCGACTTCCTTCTTCTCGAGGCGCGTGCGGATCCAGTCGTCGAAACGGCGAGCCCAAGGGTCGACGGGGGCGTCCTTGTCGTCCCAGTGGAGACGCCCGAGGTTGTGGACGACGCCGCCGCTTCCGACGAGCAAGACCCCCCGGCGGCGGAGCGGTGCCAGAGCTTGGCCGAGTTTCAGGAGTTCGGGTGCGCTTCTCGGAACAGGAAGCGTCATCTCAAGGAGGGGGACCTTCGCATCGGGATACGCGTGGATCATCGGAACCCAGGCCCCGTGATCGAGCCCGCGGTTCGGATCGAGCTTGGCCTCGAACCCCGCCTGGGACACCCGATCCACGATCTCGCGCCCGAGGTCCGGGTTGCCGGGACTGGGGTAGCGCAGTTGGTAGAGTTCCTCGGGAAAGCCGGAGAAGTCGTAGACGAGCTTCGGTCTTTCGCTTCCCGTGACGCGGATGGGAGCAGGGGACTCCCAGTGCGCCGATACGACGACGATCGCGCGCGGCAGAGGCAGGTCCTCGCCCATGCGCCGGAGGGCCTTCGTGTACGCGTCCTGCTCGACCCCCACCATCGGCGATCCGTGCGAGATGAAGACGACCGGCAGCGGGGATGCGCTCTCGGAAGGCGAGGCACCAGGGAGCTCCTCCGGATTCGGCGGGCCGCAACCGGCTACGGCTCCACCAACGGCGGCCGACGCCGCTTTCAACATTTCGCGTCTAGTCATCATCTCAGCTCGCTTTCTTCTCAGGGCTTCTTCGACTCACTCCTTGAGGGCCGCTTCCAGGCGATGCCCCGGGATAGCCGTCGTCACCCCCGGAGAGCGCCGGCCGGAGAGCCACCGGTCGACCGAAAGGGCTCCCGAGCCGGTGAGCAAGAGAGCCACCGAGGCCAGGAGGAGCGTGAGAACGTATTCAGCGCCTTCAGGGAGGAAAAAGCCGTTCTTGAGGTGGACCGTCGCGGCGGCCACCACCATCGAGAAGGCGATGGGAAGCGAGGCCAGGCGGGTGAAGAAGCCGGCCAGGAGGGCCAAGCCGCCCAGGAGCTCGGCGGCGGTCACCGCGAGCGCCGAGAGCGTGGGGAACGGGATACCGAGCTGGCCCATCAACCCCGCCACTCCGGGAATACCGAAAGCGAAGAGCTTCTGCGCCCCGTGGGCGACGAAGACTCCTCCCACGGCGATACGGAGGATCGCGATCCCCCAGTCCTTCAGGTCGTTCGATCGGTTCATCGTCAGTCTCCTTTTTCTTTCCTGTCCAGTTATCAGTTATACTGACATTTGTTATAACGACTAATAGGCCCAAAAGGTTTCACGAAAAGCTCCGAACCTCTTCCGAAAGTTCGACGAGGAGCCTGAGCCTCTTCTCCCCCAAGGGGCCGAGCACCTTCTGGTGAAGACCCTCCACCACCTCATCGAGCGAAGCCAAAACCTTCGACCCCGAGGGGGCGATGCGTACGAAAACCACTCGGCGGTCCTCCTCGGACCGCGCCCGGCTGATCAGCTTTCGCGACTCGAGGCGATCGAAGAGTCGGGTCAGATCGGGTTCAAGCCGGATCATCCGCGATCCGACCTCCTGGCAAGAAAGTCCCTTCGCGCCCGCTCCTCGGAGGATCCGGAGGGCGTTATACTGGGTTGCCGAGATGCCGTGCGGCCTGAGGGTCTCCTCGAGCGCCTGCTCGAGAACGGCTGCGGTCCTCTGGAGGTTCAAGTACGCCTCCTGCTCCAGGGAATTGAAAGGCTTCGCCTGCTTGATTTCGTCCGCGAGCTTCCTTCCCATACCTAGATAATACTCGTTATAACATACGTTGTCAAGAGGAATATAAAAGCGGGGTTACGATCGTGTAGAGTACCAGTCCCCGTCCGTGATCGCTTTCGTCATGGTCCCTCCCGGCGCAGACCCGCGGCCCTTCGGCCCGTTCGATGAGCTTCACCTACATTAATGAGCGCGGTGCCAACGCAGCGGAACCCGCCCGTCCTTACGCGACCGCCAGCGCGGGCTCCGGTCTGCCCTGGGCACTCACCCGGTGCACATCACCCCGGCGAAACTGGTGCACTCTTACCCCGGCGCCAACAGTCGCTTCATGGAGGCCGTCTTCCGGGCCTCCACTCGGCCCACCCAGAGCCAGAACGCGAGGCATCCGAGCGCGAGGGCCCCGCCTAAGACAGCGCTTATCTGCCAGAGGGGCGTACGCCAGCGGGGCGTTTCCATGGCTGCTTGAAGCGTACTTCAGGGCCGCCCCTGCAGCCACCGGAAAGGGGCCGGGGTTTCCTCTACTTGTGCCCGGCGTCCTTCTCCTGGTAGGGATCCTTGCTGCCCAGGTCCTTGTGGCCCGAGTAGCAGCCCCAGCCGATCCCGCCCTTCGCGGCGCGGATGCTGTCCAGGACGAACTCGGCCTGGTTCGACTGGCGTCCCGTGAGGTCGAACTTGGCGCCGAGCTTCGCGTCCGAGTACGTGTGGGCGAGGGCGTCGGCGTGGATGAGCGTGTCGCCGAAGTCGTCGAAGATGCCGGTGCTCACCGCCGGCGTCGTGTGGCCGGGGAGGACGATCGATCGCGTCCGGAGCTCGAGGACGCCGGGGATCGTGCAGCTCCACTCCCGCCGGTCGGCGGACCGGGAGTAGGCGATCGGCACCTTCCGGATGCCCGAGATCTTCCCGGCCAGGTGGGCCGCCTTGGGACCGTACTCCTTGATGGACCCCTCGAAGAGCCCCTTCACGGCCTCGAACTGCTCGTCGCTGGCCTTGTCGCTCACGTAAAGCGTCACCCAGTTCTGCCCCTTGTCCTCGGCGAAGCTGCGGCCCACGACCACCCAGTCCACTCCGTCCAGGCGCGTCTTGCCGATGAAGCCGCGGTCGATGTGGACGGCCGTGGTGCCGTCGCAGCCGTGGCAGTGCTGCGGGAGCCGGTTGATGCGGCAGGGGCAGGGCGCCGCGCAGCAGCAGCCGATGATGCGCGAGCCTTCCATCTTCCATTCGGGGGCGGCGGCCGGCGGGGCCGAGGCGCAGCCTGCGGCGAGAAGCGCCAGCGCGAGGGGGGCGATCTTCATGGATCCTCCGTATGGGCCGTGGAACAGGGGCCGGAGGGAATTTATTCCGGGATCCGTGGTCCGTCCATCATTTTCGTCCCACGTGACGGTCGAGCCAGGCGAGCGTCTCCTTCCACATCTCGGGCGTGTAGACGTGCCCCACGCCGGGGTAGAGGACGCCCTTGAAGTCGTCCGGCTTCCCGTAGAGCCGGTAGACGCCGGCGCAGAAGTCGTTGATCTTCGTCACGCCCGCCGCGGGCGAGCCCTGGTCGTCGGCGCCCGAGAGCGTCAGGAAGGGCCGCGGCGCGATGAGGCTGCAGACCGCCTCGGAGTCGAAGTGCTTCAGCATCCCCGGGACGAAGTAGTAGATGCCGTGCTGGTGGAGCCCGCCCGCCGCCACGAGGTCCTGGTAGCGGGTGAGGCAGCAGACGCCCGTCGCGGCGGCCACGCGCTCGTCCATCGCGGCGAGCCACCAGGTGCGCGTCGAGCCCATGCTGATCCCCGTGGCGGCGATCCGCTTCGCGTCCACCTCGGGGCGCGAGGACAGGTAGTCGAGAGCGATCTGGTCGTCCCGCACCATCATCCCCCAGAGGGAACGGCCCATCCAGAGGAAGGTCTTCGACAGCGTCATCTCCTCGGCGCCGCCCTTCTGCTTCGGGCCGTCGGGACCCAGGCCCGAGCGCTCGCCGAAGGCGTAGGTGTCGATCGCCAGGACGACGTAGCCCTTGCGGACGATCGCCTCGCCGTACGTGCCGTCGCCGGCGGGGTTCTTCTTCCAGAGCTCCTCCTTGCCGATCGAGTACTGGCCGCCGTGCCAGTGATGGTAGAGGACCGCGGGGAAGGGGCCCGGTCCGGGCGGGACGAGCAGGTAAGCCGGGACCTGCGCCCCGGCGCCGTTGGCTATCGAGAGCTTCTCGAGGCGGTAGCCCTCCCGGTCCTCTTTCTTCGCGAGTTCGGCGCGGACCGGCGAGGGGCGGGGCGGCAGGTCGCCCAGGAGTTTCCAGAGGGTCTTCCGCGTCTCCTCGCGCCGCTTCGTCCACTCCTCGAGCGACGCGGGCGCGGGATACTCGGGGGCCTTCACCTCGGGGAAGGGGCGCGGGGTCTCTTGCATCGCGGCCACAAGGGTCAGGACGATAACGGTTCTCACAGGATACCTCCTCGTTCGGCGGGACCGGCCATTATAACGCCCGCCGCGGGCCGGTGTCCCGAGGCGACGGGAGTTCAATATTGCATTGACAATGGGTTCCCGGTCGGGCTACTCTTGGGGAGTGAATCCCCCCCATGTCCTCGTCGTCGATGACGAAGCGGGCATCCGCGCGGCGGCGGAGACGGCGCTCAAGGACGCCGGCTACGTCACTTCGGGCGCGGCCGACGGCGAGGAGGCGCTGCGGATGGTGGAACGCCGGATGCCTCAGCTCGTGGTGACCGACGTCATCATGCCCGTCCTGGACGGCTGGTCCTTCGTCCGCCGTTTCCGCGCTATCCCCGGTTCGGCCTTCGTGCCGGTGATCTTCCTCACCGGTCTCGACACCGACGAGCACCGCACCTACGGGTTCCGCCTGGGGGCGGACGACTTCCTTCCCAAGCCCTTCAAGGGCCGCGAGCTCGCCGTGCGGGTCTCGAACGCCCTTGAGCGCCGTCGCGCCATCGTCGCGTCGCTCGGGGGGAGCCCGCCGGGCCTGCCCGAGATGCAGGGGAGTTTGGAGCAGGTGGGACTGGCCTCGGTCCTCAACCTCCTCGAGATGGAGCGCGCGACGGGAATCCTGGAGGTCGGCGAACCCGTCGAGGGGGGCGCCTGCTCGCTCGCGCTCCGGCAGGGCCGCATCGTGCGGTCCGAGGCCCGCGCGGGGTCCGGTCTCGCGGGCAAGGAGGCCCTCTTCGCGGCGCTCGCCTGGCGGCGGGGGGCCTTCTCCTTCCGGGCGGGGATGGTCCAGGGGCCCGACCTCATGAACGTGCCCACCGCGAGCTTGCTCCTCGAGGGCGCCGCCCGCGTGGACGAGACCCGCGTCCGCGTCCCTTCGCCCTGAATCCTGATCGATTTCCGGTTTACCCGCCCCGGCCGGCCGGCGTCCAATCTCCGGGTGGACCTGCTGCTTCTCGTCCCGGTCCTCCTCCTCCAGGACCCGCGCGACCGCCTCCAGGAGGCCGTCCGCGAGGGCCGCCTCGAGGAGGCTCGTGCCGCGCTCCGCGAGATGGCCGCCGGCGACGGCGCCCGCGCCGCCCGCGGGCTGATCGCGGCCCTCCCCCGCGCCCGCGACCGCATGGCCTCGCTCCTCAAGGGGAGCGTGGGCGCGCGGTCGGATTATGACCGCATCGACTCATCGTTCTCGTTCGGCCTCGAGGAGGAGCGGATCAAAAACCGCTCGCTCGAGAAGGCAAAGGAAAGGATACAGGAGGCGAACGCGCGGGCCGCCGAGGGCGAGCTCGTCTACGACGCGATCCGCGGGGCCTTCGCGACGCTGAAGCCGGAGGCGGTCCCTGTCCTGGCCGAGGAGGCCGGGCGGACGGGGTCGTGGATCCTCAAGTGCGAGCTCATCGAGGGCCTGGGCTCGATGGGCGCGGAGAAGCCGCTGCTGGCCCTGCTCGCGCGGGAGAAGGAGCCGGTGGCGCTCGCGGCGATCCTCCACGCGGGCGTCCCGGAGCGGGGGGCGGCGTTCTTCAAGGACGCGCACTGGCAGGTCCGGCTGGGGGCGCTCCGTTCGGTGGCGGCGTCGAAGGAGCGCGTGGAGACGGTGATCGACGCGCTCCCGGCGGCCGACGCGCGCTGGCGGAACGCGGCCTTCGGGGGGCTCCGGGATCTCACGAAGACCGACCTTCCGCCCGACCCGGAAGTCTGGCAGGACTGGTGGAAGGCGAACGGGGCGGACTTCCTGGCGGAGCGCTACAACCCGTCCCGGCCGCGCGAGCTGGAGGGGCCCCACCGCACCACGTTCTACGGGATCCCGATCCGCTCGAGCCGCGTCTGCTTCATCATCGACCGCTCCCGGAGCATGGCGGAGCAGGGCCGCTTCGCCGCGGCGGTGAAGGAGCTCAAGCGGCTGGTCGACGAGCTGCCGGACGGCGCGCTCGTGAACATCCTCTTCTTCGGCGAGACCGTCACGGCGTTCGCGGCCTCGACCCGCCCTCTCGACAAGTCCGTGCGCCGCGACCTCGGGGCCTTCATCGACAAGCAGCGCTACGAGTCCGGGACCGACCTCTACCGGGCGCTCGAGAAGGGCCTGACGCTGGTGGGCTCGGCCGAGACGGGCCTGCTCCGGGAGGACGGGGTGGACACCCTGGTGGTCCTCTCCGACGGCCAGGCCACGATCGGAAGGCTCGTGGACGACGACCTGGTCGGCCGCGTGATCGCCCGCCGGGCCCGCTACCTCAGGCCGGTGATCCACACGGTGAGCCTGGTGAACGACGCCCGCTCCCTCAAGCTCCTCTCCGAGCTCACGGGCGGCGAGTACCGCTGCAAGTAGGCAGGGCGGGTCAGTCCATCCTGGACCACGAGGTTCCCAAGTCCGCGTCGCTGGGCCAGACGAGGACCGGCTGGCCGGCCGTGTGCTTCTTGAACATCGTGTTCCCCTCGCCGAGGATGTAGGTGGGGTTCCGGGAGGAGACGGAGTTCGCCGGGTAGAGGCAGAAGGCGAACCGGGAATGATTGTGGAAGGGACCCAGGTCGGGCTTGCCGCCCGTGGACTGGGCGTAGGGCTTGAGGGTGCCGTCGTCGTCGATGTAGTGGGTCATTACGCGGACCCGGTATTCGCAAAACGGTTCCAGCGTGGGCCTGCGGTATCGCCCGGCCGCAACCCCGTCCGCCAATGGGGCGCCATCCAGGCCGGCCATGTTCAATGAAATGAGCCTGAGCGGGTTCCCCTTCGGATCCGTCATGTAGTAGAGTCCCGCCACATCCCCCACCCAGAAATCCTGGACCCCGTTGCCGTCGCGATCGTTGGCCCGGAAGTCCGCCTGGCCGGTGGCGAGCGACTTGAAACTACCAACAATCCTATCCTTGGCGTAGGCCAGGTAGACCTTTCGGCGGGTCTCCTTTCCCACGGTGACCACCCCGAACAGGCCGCCGCCCCAGGCGGCGAGGATCAGGAGGATCACGATCGACCGGATCACGAGGCTTGAACCCCGGCCACACCACGGGCAGGGAGACGTCCCCGGCGCCAGGGGCTCGCCGCAGGCACTGCAACGAGGGGCCATGAGTTAGAGTATATCGGATGAAACCCGCCGCCCCGGTACCTCCACCCACGGCGGCCCTGATCCTCGGGGTCCTTGCCGCCGGGTATTTTTCGCTCGTGATCGCCCTCTCCGAACGTCTCGATTCCTTCCCGTTCGTCTGCACCACGATCTCCCTCGTCGGGCTTGCGTTCACCGTCGCCTCCATCCGACGCTGGCGCCGATCGGGCGCCCCCATGACCACCCGCTTCCTGGCCCTCCTCCTCGTGGCCCTGCTCCTCAACCTCACCACGGGCGCGCTATTCCTGATCGATTACTACCTCGTTCCCAACAGCCTCTTCAGGTAGCAGGAGCGGGAGGGAGATCAGCTTGTTCTCGTGGGAGACCCGCTATCCGGATGCTTCTCGAATCCGGTCCTCCAGAGTCTTCAACTCCGGACAGCGATCCCTCAATCCCCGATAGTTCCTCAGGGTCTCCTGCATGAGCTCGATGCGTCCGCCGCCGACCCGGCGGGGGTCGCCGAACCTTCCCAGAAAAGGCTCGAAGACGTTTTCCTTTACATTGACGTCTTCTTGGACAGCTTTCCAGTCCTGGCCCAACTGATCGGCATGACCCGCGAGGAGCCAGACTTCCACTTCCTGGACGGCGGCGCAACAGATCAGCCGGACGCCCTTGCTTTCCGCCACGGCTTCCAGGCCTTGGAATTCCGCGGCCCGGTCCTTGCCGTCGGCATCCGGAAGGAACAGGATCAGGTTGAAGTGCTTGTAGCGATCCAGGATCTCATCCCGAAGACGGCGCTTGGCCTCCTCGTAACCGCTGACCTTCGGGTTGTCGAGGACCTTCACGGTGGCATTGGGCTTGCCTGCCTCCTGAAGCATCTTCCCCAGCAGGGGCTTGAGAAGATATCCGTTGTAGGTGGGATCCTCCGGGACCGCCAGGACCTTGAAGCTCAAAGGGCACCTTCGAGCCAGCCCTCCGCGAAAAGGTCTCCGATCGGCTGCTTGCGGACGATCTCCATGAAGTTCGGCACTTCGTTCAACGGGGAGATGATCGACGCTCCCCGCGATTCGTCGCGCTTGCAGAAGAAGGTGTACTGGTAGTCTTCCTCCTTCAGCCACGCCAGCACGATGGGGGAGTGGGTCGTCGCGATCACCTGACGGCCCTCCCTGGCAGGTTGGGAGCGGAGAAGCTCGACCAGAAGGCGGAGCCGGCTCGGATGGATGCCGTTCTCGATCTCCTCGATGGTCAGGACGTCCGGAATATCCGGCTGGAAGAAGGCCGCCGAGATGGCGGAAAAACGCAGGGTGCCGTCCGACAGGATGGGCGCCGGGAGGTCCCTGCCGCGTTCCCTGAGCGCGAATAGAGGCTCCTCGAGCGCCCCCCGCATGATGGAAACGTCATCCAGTTCAACGGGGTCGAGCTGCTTGAGCCACGAAACATAGGCCTTGCGGGATCCTTCGTCCGTGATGATCGCGCTTACCAGGGCGGCGAAATTCTCGCCGCGCTCTCCCATGCGCTTCACCGACTGGGCGGTCGAGTACTTCCTCAGTTCCGCCGGCGATGGGTCGATTTTCTGCGTATTGCTCAGTCCGTGGAGGCAGGCTTCGACCGCCTTCCGATGTTCCGGCAGACAGTCGCCGTGATGCAGGATCTGACCGAGCACCGGACGTGAGCGATCGAACTCCAGATGCGGCTGGGTTCCCCTCTTCTTGTGGTAATAGACGACTTCGAAGACTGGACGATCCGGCGCGTTCGCGATCGGGCCGCTGTCGAACACCGGCTTCCCGTCGGACATGAGCTTTTCGCTGCGAATGCACCGGAGGACAGGGGAAAGGCTGACGGAGTACTCGAGCCGGGTGCCCGGATCAAGGGGCGAGGAAAGCTTGATCGTGAACGAGATCAGCGAGTCCTCAGAGGGATTGCCGTTCCGGCCCGGCGAGAACGCCGCCCGGGCGCTTCCGCCCCGGATCGGTTCCCACACTTCGCTCGTGACCCCCTTGGGCTTTCCGTTGAGGATCTCCTCGACCGTAAAACCATATCCGATGCCCTGGAGCAGGCGGAGAGCGTCCAGGAAATTCGACTTGCCGCTCGCGTTCGTGCCGACGAAGAGGTTCAAGGTCGAGAGCTCGAGGTGGACCTTCTCAAGGCTCTTGAACCCCTGGATGGTGATCTCGTGGAACAATCGGATCTCCTGCCGATCAGCCCGACCGCACCGGCGATTCTATCAGGAGTCCTCGAACGACCCAAGGACTTCGCCCCGAAGGCGACCGCGATCGTTCGTCCGGAAGGAGACGTGGATCAGAGGGGGAGGGGGACGCACGCCGTCCCCTTACTCCGAGGTCTCGCGCTCGAGGCCCTTGTTGAACTCGATCTCGATGGACTTCGAGTAGTCGGCCTTCGCGCCGGCGATGTCGCCAGCCCGCTCGCGGGCCACGCCGCGGTTG
>JAHFOZ010000009.1:0-5049 GCA_023261405.1 Planctomycetota bacterium | reverse complement strand
CGATCGCGCGGGTGAAGGCGGCGATGGCGGCCTGCGTGTCGCCGCCCTTGATCTTCTCCACGCCGCGGCGGAGGTGGGTGTCGGCGGAGGCACGGACCTTCCGGGCCGTGTCCCCGGCTTTCGGAGGAGGAGCGGGCTTCTGCTCGTTCCCCGTGATCTTCTTCAGCCAGCCCATCGAAGTCTCTCATCCCTTACGCCGGCGGAGCTCACTTCTTGGCACCGAATTCGACGAGCCCGAGGCCGACCTTGAACTTGTTCTCCCCCGCGCCTTCGAGTTCCATCCGGACGATGCCGCCGGGGATCGAGCTGTTCATCCACAGCTTCGCGTTCATCTCACGAATCGGAGCGGCGCGTAATCCTCGTGGCGGTGGAAGCTGGGCTGGGTGAGAGGGGCGGACGAGGAGAGCTCCGGCCCCTTGGGGAAGTCCCTGGAATAGTCGTAGCGGCAGAGGGCGAAGGCCCACACCGCCCCGGGGGCCGGGGCGCCGCCCGTGGGGGCGAAGCCGCTCCAGGCGATCCTCCCCTCGCAGGACCAGCCCTGGTCCTGGTCGTCCTTCTTGTTGAGCGTGCCGCGCAGGACCACGGCCGATCGGTAGTCGAACTCCCGGTCGCTCTTGCGGACCGCGTAACCCCCGTCCTTGCCGCGCTCGGGGAGGTACATGTCGAGCTGGGTGTTGAGCGGGTTCACCTGGAATTCATAGTAGCCCGGCCGGTCGGCGTGGGGCTTGAAGAACAGCTCGAAGACGTCGTCGAGCCAGGTCATGCCGTCGCGCTCCTTCACCTGCGCGAAGAGGTCGGCGTCGTCCATCTCGGCGAAGAAGTAGAGGGCCTCGTCGTCCCAGAGCAGCCGCGCGCGGGTCGCCGTCCGCGCCGGACGCGCCTTCTCGCCGAGCCAGTGGAGCGTGAAGCCGTCCACCCTCTGCGCGCGCGCCCACGCCGCCTCGTCCGCGCGGCCGTCGATCACGATGGGGCCCGACGCGCGACGGCACTCGAACGAACCGTCGGGCCGCGTCTCCGCACCCGCGCAGGCGGCCAGGCAGAGGGGCAGCCAGGAGAAGGACTTCATGCGGCCCATCATACTGTAGAATGAGTCTGCCCTTATGGACTTTTCCGAGCTGGGCTTCGTGCGCGTGGCGGCGCTGCAGCCGCCGCTCCACCTGGCCGATCCCGCGAAGAACGCGCGGACGATCCTGGACTGGGCCGGGCGCGCCGCCGCGGCACAGGCCGCCGTGGCGCTCTTCCCGGAGCTGGCGGTCTCCGGCTACAGCTGCGAGGACCTCTTCCACTCGGAGGACCTGCTCGCGCGCAGCCGCGAGGCGCTGGGCTGGCTGGCGGTGCGCACCGCCGACCTGCCGCTCGCGCTCCTCGTGGGCGCGCCGTACCGCACGACGGACGGGAGGCTCTACAACGCCGCGTTCGTCCTCCACGGCGGCCGCGTGCGCGGCGCGGTCCCGAAGACGCATCTCCCGAACTATGGCGAGTTCTACGAGCGCCGCTGGTTCGTCCCGGGCGGGGACGCGGACGTCGCCGTCGCCGACGACCTCCTGGGCGAGTTCCGGCTCTCGACGCGGCAGCTCTTCGAGCTCGGCCGCATGACGTTCGCGGTCGAGGTGTGCGAGGACCTCTGGGCGCCCGTGCCCCCGAGCTGCGCGCACGCGCTGGCGGGGGCCTCGGTCCTCTTCAACCTCTCGGCGAGCAACGAGCTCGTGGCCAAGGCGGACTACCGCCGCGACCTGGTGCGGCAGCAGTCGGCGCGCCTGAACGCGGCCTACGTCTATGTCTCCTGCGGCCCGGGCGAGTCCACCAAGGACATCGTCTTCGGCGGCCACGCGCTCGCGGCGGAGGACGGGACGCTGCTGGCGGAGGGCCCGCGGTTCGCGGCCGAGGGCTCGATGATCCGGGCCGACCTCGACGTGGAGCGCCTCCTGCACGAGCGGGCGCGGAACATCACGTTCGGCTGCAGCCCCGCGCCGGCCGGGTATTCGGTCGTGCGCCTGGGGGCGACCACGCCTCTCGGCTCGCTGGAGCGGAAGTACGCCCGTGCCCCCTTCGTCCCCGACAGCCCGGCGACGGTGGACGCGCGGGCGGAGGAGATCCTCGCGATCCAGTCCACGGGGCTCGCCCGGCGGCTCGAGACGAGCCGGTCGGAGACGGCGCTGATCGGCGTCTCGGGCGGACTCGACTCGACACTCGCGCTCCTCGTGGCGGCGCAGGCGATGAAGCGCCTGGGCCGGCCGCCCTCGGCCATCCTGGGCGTGAGCATGCCCGGTCCGGGGACGACGGGGCAAACGCGGGGCTCGGCGGCGCGGCTGGCCAAAGGCCTCGGAATCGGGTTCCGCGAGATCCCGATCGCGGCGGCCGTGGAGCAGCACTTCAGGGACATCGGCCACGATCCGAAGGACCACAGCGTGGTCTTCGAGAACGCGCAGGCCCGGGAGCGGACGCAGATCCTCTTCGACCTCGCGAACAAGCACCGGGGGATCGTGGTGGGGACGGGCGACCTCTCGGAGCTGGCGCTGGGCTGGTGCACGTTCAACGCGGACCACATGGCGAACTACGGGGTGAACGCCTCGGTGCCCAAGACGCTGGTGAAGCACCTGGTGGGCTGGTACGCGCGCACGCTCGCCGACGCGCCCGTGCGGGAGGTGCTCGAGGCGATCCTGGCCACGACAATTTCGCCGGAACTCCTGCCGCCGAAGCCGGACGGCGGGATCGGCCAGTCCACGGAGGACCTGATCGGCCCCTACGTACTGCATGATTTCTTCCTGTACCATCACGTGCGGAACGGATACTCCCCGCGGAAGGTCTTCGTGCTCGCGCAGCTCGCCTTCGCGAAGGAGTTCGACCGGCCGGCGATCAAGAAGTGGCTGCGGCTCTTCGTGGAGCGCTTCTACCGACAGCAATTCAAGCGCACGACGCTGCCGCCCGGCCCCAAGGTGGGCACGGTGAGCCTCTCCCCCCGCGGCGACCTCCGCATGCCCGACGAGGTCGATCCGTCCGCCCTGCTCGCGGAGATCGACGGCCTCTGAGCTCCGCTTCGCCCGCGATCTTCACTTCTCCCCGGCTGGCGGCGTATAGTGGATGTCGAATTTCGGAGGAACTGATGACCCGCGTGCTGCTGGCGGCCTGCCTGCTCCTCGCCGCGCCTCCCGAAGAGGCGGCGGTGCAGGGGCTGTACGAGGGGACCCTGAAGGACGCGAAGGCCGAGGCGCGCGTGGTGGCCACGGGGAAGGGAGGCTTCAAGGCCTACCTCCGGGTCACCGGCACGGACGGCAAGCTCTCCAAGGTGGAACTGGACGGCAAGATCGAGGGGGAGGGCGCCGCGTTCTCCGGGAAGGGGGGCGAGACGGCCGCCTGGACCGCGGGGACGCTGAGCGGGAAGTGCGGCGACGCGGCCCTCGAGCTCAAGCGCGTGCAGAGGAAATCCCCCACGCTCGGGAAGAAACCGCCGGAGGGCGCCGTGGTGCTCCTCGACGGGAAGAATTTCGGCGAGCTGAGCAAGGGCAAGGACAAGGACGGCCAGGAGGCCGACTGGCAGGCCGGGGACGACGGCTCGATCCAGGTCCCCAAGGGGGGCATGTCGTCGAAACAGCAATTCGATGGGGGTTTCGACTTTCACGTCGAGTTCATGTGCCCGCTGATGCCCGCGGCGCGCGGCCAGGGGCGGGGCAACAGCGGCTGCTACCTGCCCAACGGCGACGAGGTCCAGGTCCTCGACTCGTTCGGCGACCCCACCTACACGGGCGGCGGCTGCGGCGGGCTCTACAAGTACAAGGACCCCGACGCGTTCGACGTCTTCTCCCTCGCCTCCCTCCCGCCGCTCGAGTGGCAGACCTACGACATGGAGTACCGGGTCGAGATGAAGGACGGCAAGCCCTCGGGGAAGCCGAGGCTCACGGTGCACCACAACGGGATCAGGATCCACGACGCCGTCGAGATCGAGAAGGCCGCGAAGAAGGGCGGGTTCCAGTTCCAGGACCACGGGAACCCGGTGCGCTACCGGAACATCTGGGTGAAGGCGGTGGGGAAGCCATGAGACTCCTGGCGTTCGCGCTCGCGCTCCTCCTCCAGGCTCAGGACAAGTGGGAGAAGGACATCGCCGCCTTCGAGGCGAAGGACAAGGAGAGCGCGCCGCCGCAGGGCGGGATCGTCTTTGTGGGCAGCTCCACCATCCGGATGTGGAAGGTGAAGGAAAGCTTTCCGGACCTCCCGGTGATCAACCGCGGCTTCGGGGGCTCCGAGATCGCCGACTCCGTGAAGTACGCCGACCGGATCGTCCTCCCGCACAAGCCGCGCCTCGTCCTCCTCTTCGCCGGCGGCAACGACATCAACGCGGGGAAGGACCCCGAAGCGGTCTTCGGGGACTACAAGGCCTTCGTGAAGAAGGTGCACGACGCGCTCCCGAAGACGAAGGTCCTCTACCTCTCGCTCTACCCGAACGTGGCGCGCGCGGCGCAGGTGGAGAAGACGACGAAGCTGAACGCGCTGATCGAGGCCCATGCGAAGACCGACGAGCGCCTCGGCTACATCGACATCGCCTCGAAGATGCGCTCCGCGGAGGGGAAGCCGCGGCCCGAGCTGCTCCTCAAGGACGGCCTCCACATGAACCCGGACGGGTACGCGCTGGTGTCGGGGATCGTCAAGCCGTTCCTCGCGCCGGCGAAGTAGCCCTGGCCCCTCCCCGGAGGGGCGACCTCGCCGGGGCCGGCAAAGGTACCGTAGATTCCGGGGACAGGGGCAAGAGGCGGGGATAGGGCGAGGATGTCTCCAAAGCTCGAGGCAGGGGGGCTGACCAGAATATGTGATATCGTAAAATGGTCTTGACCATTTTACGACATAGCGTAAAGAGGTCCGCGACGGCCCTGAGTCCCGCCCTGTCCCACTTCCAGAAAGCGACCGGCGCCCCGCACGCCTTCCACGCGGTGCTGGAGGCCGACCCCGTGCGCGCCGACTGCTTCAGCCGCCGGGACCCCGCGGTGGTGCCCGCCCGCACCCTGCTCGCGCAGCTCCTCTGAGCGCGGGCCCTCAGGCCGGCGCCGGGACCGCGTA
>JAHFOZ010000359.1 GCA_023261405.1 Planctomycetota bacterium | reverse complement strand
CATGAACGCCGGCCAATCCGTCACTGCAAACTTCACGACCGTCCCTCGGACGCTCACCTGGGCCGTCACGGGGACCGGGACGGTCACGCGCTCGCCCGTGGGAAGCAACGCGACGGCGACCTCGGCGAGCGGCACGTCGGACTACGCCGACGGAACGGTGGTCACGGTGACGGCCAACCCCGGCGCCGGCCAGGTGTTCGTGAACTGGACGGGTCCGGTCGCCGCTCCCGGCAGCGCCACCACGACGGTTACGATGAGCGCCAATCAGAGCATCACCGCGAATTTCGTCCCGCTTCAGCGCACCCTGACCTGGAGCGTGACGGGGACCGGGACGATCACGCGCTCGCCCGTGGGAAGCAACGCGACGGCGACCTCGGCGAGCGGCACGTCCGACTACGCCGACGGTACGGTGGTCACGGTGACGGCCAATCCGGGGGCGGGCCAGGTGTTCGTGAGCTGGACCGGACCGGTCGCCAGTCCCGGCTCTGGGGTAACGACGACCACGATGAGCGCCAACCAGACCGTTACCGCCAACTTCGTCGCTTTGCGAACCCTCACCTGGGCCGTCACGGGGACCGGCACGGTCACGCGCTCTCCGGTGGGAAGCAACGCGACGGCGACGTCGGCGAGCGGCACGTCGGACTACGCCGACGGAACGGTGGTCACGGTGACGGCGAACCCCGGCGCCGGCCAGGTGTTTGTGAACTGGACCGGTCCGGTCGCCAGTCCCGGTTCCGCGACGACGACCGTCACTATGAGCGCCAATCGAAGCATCACCGCCAACTTCGTCGCCCTGCGCACGCTCACCTGGGCCGTCACGGGGACAGGAACGATCGGACGCGCTCCCCTCGGCAGCAACGCCAGTTCTCCTTCGGCGAGCGGCACGTCCGATTACACCGACGGCACGGTCGTCAGCGTGACCGCCACCGCGGGTGCGGGCTTTACTTTCTCCAGCTGGAGCGGTCCGGTCGCGAGCCCCGGGAGCGCTTCCACGTCCGTGACGATGAGCGCCGACCGATCGATCACCGCCAACTTCGTCGCAGACTCGATGGCGGTGTCGCCGGGGACCGGGTTCACCTCCGCAGGTCCTGTGGGCGGGCCCTTCACCCCGTCGGGCACGAGTTACACCGTGACCAACACCGGAGTGGCTCCGCTGAATTGGACCTCGGCCGCCACCCAGGCGTGGGTCGCCGTCTCCCCCGCGGGCGGCCCTCTCGCCCCCGGCGGGAGCTCCACGGTGACCGTGACCCTCAATGCGGCGGCGAACGGGTTGACGGCCGGAAACTATTCCGACACCGTGACGTTCACCAACGTCACCAGCGGGTCGGGCAACACGACACGTCCGGTCAGCCTTGCCGTGGGAGGGCTCTCGGTGAGCGACTCGGGCAGCGTCTTCGCTTCCTCCGGCAGCGAGGGCGGGCCGTTTGCGCCCCCCTCCTTCACCTATACCTTGACCAACTCGGGCGTCATTGCCATCAATTGGACCGCCGTCGTCACCCAGGGTTGGCTCAGCGTCTCGCCGGCCGGCGGCAGCCTCGCCCCGACCACATCCACCACCGTGACGGTCTTCATCGACCCCGGGGCGGTCGCCCTGCCGGTGGGCACCTACAGCGACACGGTCACGTTCACGAATTCCACCAACGGCATCGGGAACACCACTCGAGCGGTGACGTTGAGCATCGCGGCCCTGATCACCGCGAACCATGAGAGTTTCGGCGCCTGCGGGTCCGTCGGACTCGACCTCTTGCTCCCGATCGGCCTGCTCTGGGCACTCTCGCGGATTCCGCGCCGAAGTCGGCGGCATGGAAGGGGCGGCCCATGACCGCGGTCCAGGCCGCCCTCCTTCTCAGGTTCCTCATTCTCCCGGCGCAAGCTGGCCCCGCCTCGGTTCGCCCGGGGACTGAGTCGCCTGGCGGCCTTGCCACCTCCCTGTCGATGGCCCCGTGGGAGGAAGGCATGCGCAGGCAGGAGCCCAGAGGGCAGGATCTGCTCGAGAGTTCCTCCGCACTATCGCGTTCCCGCGATTTCATGGAAAGGATGAGCCTGGATGCGCCCCTCGCGTCGGCGGCCGCTCCCGCCGGCATTTTCGATTTCAGCAGATTCGAGATTGAAGCCCTGGCGGGCCTGGCCCTCTTCAGCGAGGATGCGGAATCGGACCCCAAGCCCTGCGCCGGCTTGCTGTTCCGCGCCCCTCTTCCCTGGCTCTCCCCTCGATCGAATCCTCTCGGAGATTACTTCGGGTTCTTCGCGGAGTTCATCGCCTCTTCCATCGAGCGGGACATCACCCCTCCGGTCGGACCGGAGGATTCGGGTCCCCTCTACTTCGCCGGAGCCGGCGTGGACTTCGCGCTCGTTCGGAGCCCGAACGCGCGCGTCAGGATCCAGGCCGGCGGACAGTACCAGTTCTACGGCGACGTGTCGGGCCTCGACGACGGGTGGGCCAGCGTGGTCGGGCTCCAGGGCGCCGTCCGCGTATGGGGAGGCCTGTGGCTCACCGCGAACCCGCAGCTGGCCTTCGGGAACGCCGGGGACAAGATCGGCTTCGCCCAAGCCGGGCTGCTCTACGCGTTCTGACCCCTCGGCGGCACAGCACTTCGACCTGCAAGTTCGTGACCCGTCGGCCACAGCAGGCCCAACGGGTCCCGAACTCCTGCGGCTCGGCACTCAGGGCGCGCGGTTGATCGTGTAGTCGATCTCCTGGCTGATCGCGGTGCCGTCGGCCGCCTTCATTCGGTAGCGGAGGATCAGGCAGTACACCGGCTTGAGCCCGGGGATCCTGAGGGACACCGTCTTCCCGTCGGCCGAGAGCGTCGCCCCCTGGATCGGGAGGGGCTCGCGTCCCTTCTTCTTGGGGTCCGAGACCCAGAACTCGTCCGAGCCATAGGCCGCCGTCCACCGCAGGTTGCACCACTGGGCGCTGTAGCTATCCACGGCGGCCGCGGTCTCCTTCTCCAGGGCGTTGGGGAAGGTCAGGTCCAGGCCCTGCGACGTGACCTTCACGGCCAGCGGCGAGTGGAGCGGCTTCCCGGTGTAGCGCACCCGCTGGAAGGCGCCTTCGCGGGGGGCGTCCGTCTGCCAGCCGCGCATGCCCACGACGTAGAGCTGGCCGTCGGCAGGGTTGAAGCGGCCGCGCATCGCGCCGCTCTGGAATTTGAACGGGAACTTCACCGCGCCGCCCTGGATCTCCGTCCCGACCTTCTCCCGGAGGATGTGGAAGAGCAGGCACTTGCCGTAAGAGAAGTGCAGGATCTCACCCTTGAGCGGCCCCCACGTGTCGCTCGTGACCCAGACCTGCCCGCCGCCCGAATTGTCCACGCTGTGCGGGATCCAGCAGATTGGGTTCTCCCGCTCAGTGGGCTGCACGGGCCGGTTGTGGCAGGGGAGGTACCCGCAGAATGAACCCTGATGGATCCAGTTGACCGGGGTGGCGGGCGTCCAGTTCCCCTGGTTGTCGCTGGAGGTGATCTCGTCGTTCGGTCCGATCGACATCCCGTTCGGCGCGCGGAAGCCCGTGGCCACGATGTCCGACGTCTTCCCGTCGCGGGAGACGCGGACCATTGAGCCGTGCTGGGGCACCTTGGTGCCGCCCAGGTCGCTCCCCTTCGCGTAGTAGAAGTTCCCCTTGGAGTCGGTCTGCAGGTCGTGCGCGAACTCGTGGTAGTTGGGGGTGACGCCGCAGTCGTTGTTGAAACACTCGTAGAAGTCCGCCTCGCCGTCCCCGTTGAAGTCGTGGAACCGGGTGATCTGGTCGCGGCCCAGAGTGTAAACGACGTCGTCCACGATCCGCAGCCCGAGCGACTGGAAAAGGCCCGAGGCGAACCGCTTCCACGTCAAAGCGGCGAGGGAGGCGTCGATCCCGGAGACGATCCAGACATCTCCGTCCATGGTGCAGACGGCCGCCCGCTTCCCGTCGGAGAAGAAGTCCATCCCGGTCAGGCGCATGTAGGATTTCGAGGGGTTTTCGTAGGGGACGGTCAGCGTGTCGACGACGTAGGGCGCGTCGTCGAGGGCGCGGAGGCCCTGCGTGATTACGGCCGTGCTGCGGCCCGGGCCGCCCCTGAGGAGGGGGGCGAGGTCGGCCGGGGGCGCGGCGGCCTTGAACGCGGCCACGATTCTGTCCTGGTCGCTCCGCGGACCGTTCCAGATCAGGAGCTTGAGCTTAGCCGCCGGGCCCGCGGCGATGTTGAGCACGATCCTCCCGGGAGGATCGAGGCCCAGCGAGGCCCCCATCCCCGCGAGCCCCACCACCGTCACCGTGTCGCCCTCCTCGAGGACGGCGTTGCCGGCGGCCAGGTTCGCGGTCGCGCCGTCCTTCTCGCAGACGAGCATCGAGAGAGCCGATGAGACCGGGCCCAGGTTGAGGGTCCGTGCGAAGATCTCCGAGTCTCCCGGCAGGGCCTCCGGGTGATCGAGGACGTCGCCGCCCGCCACGGAATAGCTGAAGACGACCTTCTCTCCGTGGAGGTAGAGGCCCCTGTAGCGGGCCCAGTCGTGAGGCAGGGGCCCGTAGGGCCTGGGCCGCGGGTCCTTCCAGTCGCGGTCCTTCGCCCAGCCCAGGCTTCCGGCCTTCGCGCCGAATCGGGGACTGCCCGCGGCGATGGGCTGGCCCTCGATGCCGTCGCGCCCCGAGGGATGGCCGATGAAGTCGCCGGTCCAGCCCAGGCTGATCTTGAGGAGTTCGCTGTCGAAACAGACGGCGGCGGGCTTCTCCTTCGCCAGCGGGACGGCGAATCCCTTTAGGGCGAAACCTTTCCGGCCCGATACGGCGGCATCGATCGTGCCGCAAAAGAACGGGCCGTGATCCATTTCGGCGTAGCGCCCGCTCCCCTTCCTGGTCATGGGCTTGCCCTGCCCGCGCTTCTGCCAGGCGGCCTGGTCCCAATCGATCATTTCAGCGCCCTTCTTGTGGAAGACCGCCTTCGAGAGGGGCTGCCGGCCCGCGCCGGCCAACTGCCAGGTCACCTTGCAACCCGCCTCGCCGCCCCCCTGGAAGAACTCGACCAGGATCGGGTGATCGCCGGCCGAAAGGTCGACCGTGCCGCCCTTTTCGACCATGGGATGGACTCCGCCGTTGTCGACGACCGCCTTGCCGTCGATGGTGACGCGGGAGCCGTCATCGGATTCGCTGTAGAAGGAATGGAGCCCCGCCTTCTCGACGCGGAGGAGCCCCTTCCAGCGGACGTAAAAGTTGCTCTCGAGCCGGGTCCCGTAGAAGTCGCCGCCGACGCTGGCGTAGGTCACTCCCTTCTCGACGCGGACGAACGTGGGTTTGCGGTCGACAGGGACCGAAGGGAAGCTGGAAAGCGCGCCTCCAAAGTCGAAGTACTCGGCGACGAGCCCGGGCTCAAGATCCTTGTCTTGGCCGTCACAGACAGACAGGAGCAGGATGGGCAGAAGGAGTTTCATCGGGTGTGTGCTCCCCGAAAGTTACAGACGTATAACGCCGGCGAGCGAAGGTGTGACGCGTCAATCCGCTCGAGCGTTGGAGCGGGCGTGGAGGCAGAGCATCACCCCTGCCGACAATCTCGGATCAAAGGCCCGGAAGGACGCCGGGCGGGGGCTGGACCCTCGTGTGGCCCGCCCCCGGCCCGACGCTCGTG
>JAHFOZ010000358.1 GCA_023261405.1 Planctomycetota bacterium | reverse complement strand
GATCCCTTCAACGGCGTGCTCGACTCCACCTTCAATAACAAGACCGCGCAGGGGCGGCCCCTGGAGGTTGTGCGCTTCGCCACGGCGGCCGACATCAAGCCGTGCACCATCCTCTTCCTGTCCGCGGCCGGCAAGGAGGACCTGGGGAAGGTCCAGGAGGCCCTTAAGGGGGCGAACACGCTCGTGGTCTGCGAATCGGAGGGGGCGGCGGCCAAGGGGAGCCCTCTCAATTTCTACATGGACGCCAACCGGGTCCGCTTCGAGGCCAACATCGCGGCCGCGGAGCGGGCCGGGGTGAAGATCGGGGCCAAGCTCCTTCGCACCGCCCGCGTGGTCAAGGACGAAGGGAAGTGAGGGAGGGAGATGAGTTGGGGCTGGTTTCGCGACCTCAAGCTGGCGACCAAGGTGCGCCTCATCCTCCTGGTGGCCAGCGTGGCCGGGATGGTGCCCGCCGGGCTGATCCTGGCCTCGAAGGATGCGCGGACCTATCGCGAGGCGGCCACCCGCCAGCTCCTGGCCCTGGGGCAGGTCGTGGCGAGCCAGAGTGCCATCGTTGTGGACGATAAGGTGAGAGACCAGAAGGTGGCGGAGGAACTCCTGGATTCGATGAGAGGCCAGGAACTGGTCGTGGCGGCGGCCCTCTACTCGGGGGCCTCGGTGCTGGCGGTGTACCCCTCGGGGGAGAGCGCCAAGGCCCCCGTTCCCCGTCAGCCCCTCCCGGAAGGCGTGTCGCTCCGGGAGGACGGTAACGTGGAGGTGACGGTGCCGGTCCGCGCGGCGCCCGGCGGGCCGGCCATCGGCTGGGTCTACCTGCGGAGCGATCTCCAGGAGGCGCAGGCGAGGGTGCGGGAGAACCTCGTGACGCTGGTCACGGTCCTCGTGGGGGCGGCGCTGCTGGCCTACCTTCTCGCCACGGTCTTCGGCCCGTTCCTGACGCGACCGCTGGTCCAGATGGTGGAGCGGTTCCGCGACATCGCCGAGGGGCAGGGCGACCTCACGCAGCGGGTGACGGTCCAGGGGAACGACGAGGTCGGGAAACTCGGGGAGAGCTTCAACACGTTCGTCGCGAAGCTGCACCAGACGGTTCGGACGATCGGGGAGAACACCCGGGCCCTGTCGCAGGCCTCCGTGGAGCTCAATGCGATCAGCGGCCAGATGAACGCCGACGCCGCCGACGTGACCACCCAGGCGCGCCGGGTCTCGACGGCCAGCGGCGAGGTGGACCGGAACATCCGCGCGGTGGCGGCGTCGACCCAGTCGATGACCGAGAGCATCAACGAGATCTCCCGGAACGCCACGGGCGCCGCCGGCGTGGCGACCTCCGCGGTGAAGGCGGCGGGGGACGCCTCCGCCACGCTCCTGCGCCTGGAGCAGAGCGGCGCGGAGATCGGGAAGGTGGTGAAGCTCATCACCTCGGTGGCGGACCAGACGAACCTGCTGGCGCTCAACGCCACGATCGAGGCGGCGCGCGCGGGCGAGGCGGGGCGGGGATTCGCCGTCGTGGCCGCGGAGGTCAAGGAGCTGGCCCGGTCCACGGGCTCCGCCACGCAGGAGATCCGCCAGCGGATCGAGGCCATGCAGAGGGAGATGAAGGCGGCGGCGGGGGCGATCGCGGAGATCAGCCGCATCATCCACCAGATCCACGAGAGCCAGAACTCGATCGCGGGGGCCGTCGCGGAGCAGACGGCCACGACGAACGAGATCGGGCGGACGGTCGAGGACACGGTCCGGGGCAGCGCCACGATCGCGACGCACATCGGCACCGTGGCCTCGACGAGCGAGAGCGCCTCGCGCAGCGCGCGCCAGACGGAGGAGGCGGCGGCGGGCCTGGCCCGGCTGGCCGCCGGCCTCGAGAAACTCGTGGGACAGTTCAAGACGTGAGCGGGCGGGTCGGGGTTCTGGACCGGGGTTGGAAGGAGATCGGCACATGGAAACTTTGAGCATCATGGCGGCGCTTCTGCTGGGGGCGGCGGCCCAGGCGCCCGCGCAGGAGCCTGCGGCGCCGCCGAAGCAGGATCAACCCAAGCCCAGGAAGCAGGACCTCACGGAGCTGAGCATCGAGGAGCTGATCAACCTGGAGGTGATGTCCGTCTCCCGGAAGGAGCAGAAGCTGGCCGACGTGGCGGCCGCCATCTCCGTGATCCGCGGCGAGGACCTCCGGCGCACGGGCGTGCGGAGCCTTCCGGAGGCCCTCCGCATGGTCCCGGGCATGAACGTCTCGAGGATCGACTCGAACAAGTGGGCCGTCAGCGCCCGCGGCTTCAGCGACCGGTTCGGGAACAAGCTGCAGGTCCTGGTGGACGGGCGCAGCGTCTACTCGCCCCTCTTCTCCGGCGTCTTCTGGGACCAGCAGGACACGTTCATCGAGGACATCGACCGGATCGAGGTGATCCGCGGGCCCGGCGCCGCGGTCTGGGGTGCCAACGCGGTCAACGGCGTCATCAACGTCATCACCAAGAGCGCCAAGGACACGCACGGAGGGCTGATCTACGGAGGCGGCGGGAGCGAGGAGCATGCCTTCGGCGGCCTGCGCGTCGGCGGCACCTCGGGGGAGGACGTCCACTACCGGGCCTTCGGGAAGGGCTTCTCGCGCGACGAGCAGAAGGACGGCCATGACGAATGGTGGCAGGCGCGCGGCGGCTTCCGGATCGACTGGGACGCCTCGAAGGAGGACACGATCACGCTCCTGGCGGAGATGTTCCGGGGCGAGAGCGGCGCGGAGAACGCCATCGCGGCCCCGCCCCCCGTCTTCCTGAACTTCGGCCACGAGATGTACGAGGCCAGCGGGGGCCATGCGCTGGCCCGCTGGACGCGCCACCTGGGCGACAAGGCCAGCGTCTCCGCCCAGCTGGCCTACACGGGATCGACGATACACACCTCGTACTTCGGGGAGGAGCGCGACACCGTGGATTTCGACGTCACCCACCGCTTCGAACCCCTCGCGGGACACGACTTCGTGTGGGGCGCCGGCTACCGGCTCACGAAGGACGACCTCGCCAGCACGTTCTCGGTCACGCTCGACCCCGAGAAGGAGACCGACGACGTCGTGAGCGCCTTCCTCCAGGACGAGATCACGGTGTTCCAGGACCTCCTCAAGGTCACGCTGGGTTCCCGGTTCGAATACAACGACTACACGCAGTTCGAGTACCAGCCCACCGCGCGGGTCGCGTTCCGGCCGCATGAGCGGCACCTCGTGTGGGCCGCGGTCTCCCGCGCCGTGCGCACCCCGTCCCGGGGGGAGAACGACATCCTGCTCACAGCGGCGGTCATCCCTCCACCGGTCCCGTTCCCCCCGCCCGCGGGGACGCTCAGGTTCGTGCAGATCAACGGCAACGAGGACCTGAAGCCCGAGAGGCTGCTCGCCTATGAACTGGGATACCGCCTCCAGCCGGTGGAGTCGCTCTCTTTCGATCTGGCCCTGTTCTACAACGAGTACGACGACCTCCGGAGTACGGAGGTGGGCACGGCCGTATTTGTGCCGGGACTCCCACCCACCGTCTTCCTCAACCAGGGCTTCGACAGCAAGATGGACGGGCGGACTTACGGCCTGGAGCTGGCGGCGACGTGGCAGGTGATGTCCGGCCTGCGGCTCTACGGCGCGTACACCTACCTGCGGATGAACCTCGACGCGGACGGGGACAGCACCGACCCGACCGGGGAAAGCGTCGAGGAAAACGATGCCCGGGACCAGGCCTACGTGAGGACGAGCGTGGATCTGCTGGAGTCGGTCTCGCTCGACCTGGTGGGCCGCTACGTCGACGTGCTCCCCACCCGGAAGGTGGAGAGCTACGTCGAGGCGGACGTGCGCATCGCCTGGCGGGCGACGCCGAATGTCGAGCTCTCCGTCGTGGGGCAGAACCTCGTGCACGACCAGCACTTCGAGAGCAACAATACGGGCCTGTCCGAGACGGCCACCGAGGTGCAACGCGGCGTCTATTTCATGGCGACCCTGAAATTCTAGGTGCGCGGTTTCATTGGTCTTATCGTTGCGCACCGCCCGCAGCTGGGAGCCAGGCGGCCTGCGTGCTGTGCGGGCAACGGCACTGACTTCCGACCGCGAGCATTAAGGATGCAGACATGACTCGATTCTCGTGCGTGGCGCTGCTGGGGCTGGGCTTGCTGGGGGCGGTGCAGGAGAAGAAGCTCTCGCCTCTCGTGGGGCCGATCGAGTTCCTCTGGCCCAAGGGCGCCCCCGGGGCGAACGGGCAGGAGGAACGGGACAAGCCCAACCTCTCGCTCTACCTGGCGCCGACGGACAAGGCCAACGGCGCGTCGGTGGTCGTGTGCCCCGGCGGGGGCTACGGCGGCCTCGCCAAGTCGCACGAGGGCCATGACGTGGGCGTCTGGCTCAACAGCCTGGGCGTGAGCGCCTTCATCCTCACCTACCGGCATTCGCCGTACCGCCAACCCGTCCCCATGCTCGACGTGCAGCGGGCGATCCGCACGGTGCGCTCGCGGGCCGCGGAGTGGAAGGTCGATCCCGCGAGGATCGGCGTCCTGGGGTTCTCGGCGGGCGGGCACCTGGCTTCCACGGCCGCGACCCACTTCGACGACGGCAAGGCCGATGCGGAGGACCCCGTCGATCGCGCGGGGTGCCGTCCGGATTTCGCCGTGCTCGTCTACCCGGTGATCGCGTTCGGGGAATCTTTCACGCACAAGGGCTCGCAGAAGAACCTCCTGGGGGACAAGAACGAGGACCCCGAGCTCGTGAAGTTCTACTCGTCGGAGAAGCAGGTGACGGAGAAGACGCCGCCCTGCTTCCTCTTCCACACCACGGCGGACACCGGCGTGCCCCCCGAGAACAGCATCGTCTTCTACCAGGCGCTGCGGAAGGCGAAGGTCCCGGCGGAGCTCCACATCTACGAGCGCGGCCCGCACGGGGTGGGCCTGGGGAACGACAAGTTCCCGGAGCTCAAGTCCTGGCCCGAGCGCTGCGCCGCGTGGATGGGCGTGCGGGGCCTGCTGAAGAGGTAGCGTGTTAACGTTTCAGCGCCGCGATTTCGTTGACAAGAGGTAGCTGTTGACTCCGCGAGGGGAGGGCCCGTATACTCCCTCTCCTCATGAAGCCTGCCGCGCGAGTTATTCGAATCGTCCGACTTCCCGCCTGCTAGGGGGGCGCGCTCAGGCTGCCGTTCGCAGTATCCGACACCCGCGCCACCCACCGGTGACGCGGGTTTTTTTGTGTTGAAGGCCGGGGGCGGGTCACGTAGGATCGACCCCTCTTCCGGCCCGGAGAACTCGATACCCATGGACAGCGACGCGATCAAGCAGGGCATGTCCCGCGCGGGCGCGCGGGCGATGTGGAAGGCCACCGGCCTCAAGGATGCCGACATCGCCAAACCCCTCATCGCCGTGGCCCACACCTGGACCGACGTGACCCCCTGCAGCATCAACCAGCGGCAGGTGGCCGAGTGGGTCAAGCGGGGCGTCCGCGAGGCCGGCGGCACCCCCCTCGAGTTCAACACCATCGCCGTCTCCGACGGCATCAGCATGGGCACCGAGGGCATGAAGGCCTCCCTCATCTCCCGCGAGGTGGTGGCCGACTCCATCGAGCTGGTCGTGCGGGGGCACCTCCTCGACGGCGTGGTCGCCATCTCAGGATGCGAC
>JAHFOZ010000357.1 GCA_023261405.1 Planctomycetota bacterium | reverse complement strand
CCGACACGCCCTGGTGGTCGCCGTCCTCGGGCTGTACGCCGTAACGCATCGTATAGACGCCGGGCGGGATGGGCTGGTTCTTGTAGTCGCCGCCTTTCGCGTGGAAGCGGATCGCCCCCACGAGCCGCCCCGGCTTGAGCGCGGGGTACTTCACCATCAGGGACTCCGCGCCCTCCTCGAGCGGGATCGAGGCCCGGAACCAGAGGTCCGCGTGAGGCTTGCCGCCCTCCTTCTCGAGGACCCGCGACCCGGAGGGAGCCATCTCCTTGCGGACCGCCTCCGCCAGCTCCTTGGGGGCCTCCTCCTTCAGAACGTCCACCGTGTACTCGGCGGCGCCGATCGGGAGGCAGAGCGCCGCCACGGCCAGCATCCTGTTCATGAGATCATCGCCCCTGCTGCGGACGGCCGCCTACTTCGCGAAGCGCCCCACCATGCCGCTGCGCTTGTTGAGTTCGCTCCAGCGCACGTCCTTGAGTGCGTCGCCCTTGTAGGTGTTCTCCAGAGTCTTGGCGCACTCGACCTTGGCCGACTCACAAATCGACGGATAGGACTGCTCCTCGTGGCAGCAGATCGAGTCGCAGGGGCAGAAGGGCGCCGTCCGGATCGCCAGATGCTCGCCCACCGTGAGCGCCGCCTCGAGCCCGTCGCGCTTGAGCGAGATCGCGCCTCGCTCGACCGCCACGATGTCCGAGAGGAGCTTGGAGGAGAGCGCCCTGGCCATCGACACGAGGGCCGCGGCCTGCGCCGTGGTCGCCTTCTGGTCCACGTACATCGCGGCCTGGACCTTGCCCTGCCACTCGGAGTGCAGCGTACCCTCGCTCTTCAGGACCGCCACCACCTTCAGGCCGTCCAGCGTCTCGCCGTCCCAGATCCCCTTCTCCACCGACCAGCCCGCCACCGCCTCCTTGCCGCGGATGTTGATCTCCGAGTTCGAGAAGCAGGGGCCCGTCCAGACGTCGCAGGTGCGCGCCTCGACGTAGTCACCGCGGACGACGGGGTCCGGGGCCGCGCCCAGGAGCGCGACGGAAAAGAAGGCCGCGATCATCGTCTTCATGGGCTTCACATCCTCCACCTGATTATACGTCGCTCACGCCAGGTCGGACAACCCCTTGAAGCAGGAGCGGCCCCGGGCGCACTCCTTCTTGTTGACCGGTTTGTCGTCCGGCCCGCGCGACCCCTGGGTGCACTCGCACCAGCAGGCGGTGGAGTCCCAGGTCCCGTAGAGCTCGGCCATCTTCTTCTCGTGCTCGGTGGGCGGGGCGGAGACGTCCTTGTAGAGCATCTGCTTGTAGCGCAGGTTGAGGCAATCGCCCTTCTCGATCGACATGGCCGTTCTCCTATTTCCAGCTGCCCCGGGCCGCCAGGAGGACCGCCCGCTTGAGCGCGGTGTGCGCCACCTTCACCTTGTAGGCGTTCTGCGAGAGGGGCGCCGCCCCCGCCATCGCCGCGTCCGCCGCCGCGGAGGCCGTCTCGGGCGTGACCTTCTTCCCCGCCAGGGCCGCCTCCGCCGCCTGCACGCGCCACGGGATAGGCGCCACGCCTCCCAGGCAGATCCGCGCGGTCCTGACCAGGTCGCCCTCCCCCATGTCGAGCGCCGCCGAGGCGAGCGCCGTGGGCCAGTCATGCGAGGCCTTGTGGAGCGCCACGTAGGTCGCGCTCTTCCCCGCCGGTTTCCCCAGGATCACGTGCGTCACGATCTCACCCTGTTTGAGCACGTTCTCGCGCGCCGGGTCGTCCTTCGAGAGGACGAAGAACTCCTCGACCGGCAGCTCGCGCGCGCCCCCGGAGCCCGCCACCCGGAGCCTGGCCCCGAGCGCGATCAGCGCCGGCGACGCGCTCGACGCGTGGACGCTCACGCAGGGCATCACCGTCCCGAAGATCGCGCTGAACTCGTTGTCCCCGTCCTTGGCCGGGCAGGAGTTCCCGTTGCCGCGCTTCAGGCACGCGAAGCCGTCGTGCGAGAAATAAAGGCACGGCGTCTTCGCGCACAGATTCCCGCCGAGCGTGGCCATGTTCCGGATCTGCGGGGTCCCCACCGTCTCGAGCGCCTCCGCGAGCGCGGGGTAGCCCTTGACGACCTGCGGGTTCTCGAGCAGCGCCGCGATCGTCACGCCCGCGCCGATCTTCCAGCCGTCGCCCGCCGCCTCGATCTTGTCGAGCCCGGCGACCGACTTCAGGTTGACGACGACCGACGGCTCGATCACGCGCTCCTTCATGAGGTTGAGGAGGCTCGTGCCGCCAGCCAGCGCCACCGCGCCGGGGCCCAGGGCCGCGACCGCGTCCGCCTCGCTGGCCGCGCTCTTGTAGGTGAAGGCTTTCATCGTCGGTCTCCCTACTTTTTCGCCAGCGCGTCCAGCACGCGCTTGGGAGTGATCGGCAGCACGCCCACCCGCACGCCCACGGCGTTCGTCACGGCGTTCGCGAGGGCCGCCTGCGTGGGGATCACGGGCGGCTCGCCGATGCCGATCACGCCGCGCTCCGGGTAGTCCAGCAGGTGCACCTCGATCTCGCCGAGGTCCGAATGCCCGGCCAGCTTGTACCACTCCATGTCGGGGTTGAGCATGAGGGCGCTCCTGGGATCGAGCCGGCGCTCCTCGAAGAGGGCGAGGCTGAGGCCCTGGACCACGCCGCCGTACACCTGGCTCTCGCAGAGCAGCCGGTTCATCACCAGGCCGCAGTCGGCCACGGCGACGACCTTGTTCACGCGGACCTGGCCCGTCTCGACGTCCACCGAGACGTCGACGAACTGGGCCCCGCCCACGCCGCTCGCGGCCATGCCCTGGATCTCCTTGTCGGCCTTGTCGCCGACGGCGGTGATCGCCTGGGCCCCGAGGAGCGCGCAGGCCTGTTTCCAGGAGAGCGACTTCGCGGGCGCCGCCTTGACGTAGACCTTCCCGCCCTCCGCCTCAAGATCGCCCGGCTGGGCGTCGAGCGCGGGGGCCGCCTTGGCGAAAATCTGCTCGAGGGCTTTCATGCAGGCCACGCCCACGGCGAGCGAGACGCCGCCGCAGCTCGTGGAGCCGCCCGAGCCGCCCGCGTCGGGGTAGGCGGAGCTGCCGATCTTCCCCTGGATGTCCTTGATCTCGAGCCCGAGAATCTCGGCCGCGACGATGGGAACCAGGGTCGTCGTCCCGGTGCCCAGATCCTGCGTGCCGCACCTGACCTCCACCGAGCCGTCCGGGGCGATCGTGCAGGATGCCTGCGCCCCGCCGGGGCCGCCGCCCCAGGTGTTGATCGCGCAGCCCAGGCCGCGCTTGATCGGGCCCGCGGCCGGGTCGCCGCGCTTGTGGTAGCCCTGCTTCCAGCCGATCGCCTCGGCGCCCATCTTGAGTTCCTTCTCCCAGATGGGGCTCAGGTTCACGAGCGGGTTGCCCTGGCCGGGGAGGTTCTTCAGGCGGAACTCCACCGGGTCCCAGCCGCCCGCGTGGGCGAGGTCGTCCATCATCTGGTCCATGACCGCGCACGCCTGCGGAGAGCCCGGGGCCCGGAACGCCCGCTTGTTGAAGGCGTTCACGTTGACGTCGCGGTTCCGGATGCGGTGCCCCTCGGGCAGGTAGATGTAGGGGAGGCGCATGTCCACGCCGGTGGAGTTGCCGCCCGTGCCGTAGCTCTCCACGTCCAGGGCCACGAGCTTCCCGTCCTTGTCCGCGCCCGCCTTGACCTTCGCGAAGAGCGAGGGGCGGTTGCCGCCGGCCCAATGCTCCTCGTCGCGCTCCAGCATGAGCTTGACGGGCCGCTTCGCCTTGCGGGCGAGCTCGGCGGCCACGGTGCCCTGGAGGTCGGCGCTGAACTTGCTCCCGAACCCGCCGCCCATGAAGGGCGTCTCGCACGTGACCTTGAGGTTGGCGATGGCCTTGAACGGGCCGTGGTTCTTCAGGCTGTTGCGCGTGTTGCCCACCGCCTGCGTGGAGCAGTAGACCACGAGATCGTCGTCGGCCTTCCAGTCGGCCACCAGGCCGTGGGTCTCAAGGCAGACGTGGGTGATGACGGCCACGCCGTAAAAACCCTCGGAGGTCACGGTGGCCTTCGCGAAGGCCTCCTCGATCTTGAGCCCCTTCTCGGTCGTCTGCGGCGGCGGCGGGGGGTTCCTCTCGAGCCCAGCCTCCTCGCTCGCGAGGGGCGGGAGGGATTCATAGGCGACCTTGATCGCGCGGATCGCGTCGCGCGCCTGCTCCTCGGTTTCCGCCGCGAGGGCCGCGACCTCGTCGCCGCCGAAGCGCACGATGTCGCCGACTTTCTTGATGGACATCGCCGCCTTGACGCCGGGCATGGCCTCGGCGGGCGCGAGGTCGAGGGTGACGATTTTTCCGTGCGCGACGGTCGATCGGAGGATCTTCCCATGGAGGAGCCCCGGGAGGTTGCGGTCGTAGGAGTATTTCGCCTTGCCGGCGACCTTGAGCGCGCCGTCGAGACGCGGGACCTTGGTGCCGATGACCTGCCGCTTCTCGGGCCACTTGTAGGGCATGGTCTACCTCCTCCCCTTCATGCGGGCGCCGGCCTTGACCACGGCCTCGAGCGCGCGGGGCTGCGTGCCGCAGCGGCAGATGTTCCCGTCGAGGCACTTCCGGATCTGGTCCGCCGTCGCGCCCGGGGTGCGTTCCAGGCACGAGACGGCCGACATGACGAAGCCCGGCGTGCAGAAGCCGCACATGAGGCCGTCGCAGGCGACGAACTCCTCCTGCACGGGGTGGAGCTTTCCGCCCTCCGAGAGCCCCTCGACGGTGCGGATCTGCCGGCCCTGCGCCTCGACGGCGAGGACCGTGCAGGAGTAGACGGTGCGGCCGTCGACGATCATCGTACAGGCGCCGCAGGAGCCGCGGTCGCAGACGCGCTTGGATCCCGTGAGGTCGACGGGCTCGGTGCTGCCGAGCTTGAGGTGGTCGCGGAGCGCGTCGAGAAGCGTGACGCGCGGCTCGACTTTGACCTTCACGTCCCTGCCGTTGACCTTGAGCGCGACATCGATCGCATCGGGTCCCACGCCCTGCTGCAGGGCGGGGTCGACGCCGCCTCCCGATGATCCGCACCCGCCCTGGGCGAGCGTGGTGGCCGCGGCGCCGGCGAGGCCCATGGCTTGGAAGAAGCCGCGCCGGCTGACCCCCTTGGGCGCCTTCGCGGACGGTCTCCGGGCGGGCTGCTTCTCTTTCTTCATCCTCGGTCCTTTCCCGGTGCTCCCCCGATCGACGCGTTCCATGATCGTTTGAGGATCACACGAAGTATACGCCCGAGGCAAGAACTATTGAACCCGCCGCCGCTCAGCCCCGCGGGGCGCTATTCCGTGGCGGGTGCGTCGCGCAGCTCCACCTCGGCCTGGCAGCAGGCGCAGGCGCCGGGGTCCCACTGCTTGATGGAGCAGACGCCGCACCAGTAGAAGACGTCGAACGCCTTCCCGCCCTTGAACCACTGGATGCGGGTCACCTCGAGGAGCGTCCCCGAGGGGAACGCGCGCCCGCCGAGCCGGAGCTCGCGTGCGCGGAGCTTCTCGTCGACGAAGAGCCCCTCGGCCATGCGGGTGCGGAGGATCGTGTAGTGGCGCGGCGGCTTGCCCTCGACGCGGAAGCCCCAGAGATGCTCGTGGAGGGGCTTCACCTCGAGCTTCTAGGCGTCCTTCATCTCC
>JAHFOZ010000356.1 GCA_023261405.1 Planctomycetota bacterium | reverse complement strand
CCCCCGCCACTCCCATGCACACCCAGACGAAGAGCTGCAGGAGCCCCGCCGCCCCGAGTCCCAGGAGCTTCCCTGTCATCAGCTGCATGGGGGTCACGGAGGAGAGGACCATTTCCATCACGCGGTGCTCCTTCTCCTCGCCCATCCCCTGGAGGAGGTACTGGCTCGCCGTGAAGATGGACATGAAGAGCAGGAGGAAGAAGGCGTACGCCATGCCCGAGCGCTTCAGCAGCGCCTCCGGGCTCTCGGCGCTGGGATTCCCGGAGGCGTCCAGATAGACCACGTCGAACGGAAGGGGGGCTTTCGCACGGTCCACCCGCTCCCGGCTCATGTCGCTCAGCACCTGTTCCACCATCCAGTCGGTCAGGCCTGCGGGAAGATCCGGGCGCTGGGAGGTGAGCAGGGTCGGGCGCCGGGCCGTCTTGATCTTGACCCGGGCCCCCTTCTGGAGGTAGTCCGCGGGGATCAACACGTACGTCGTGACGCCGGAGGACTCTTCGAGAATCGCCGCCTTGGCGGATTCCTCGTCCGCGAATCGGCGCACCTGGAAACCGGCCGGCTCCCTCCCAAGGCCGCCCCAGGCGTCAACGAGGCCGATCCGGGTCACGGGGGGCTTCTGGGTGACCTCGCGGGTCACCAGGAGCATGACGACGCCGATGCCGAGCATGAAGAGCGGGAAGACGAAGGTGGCCACGACGAACCAGACCCGTTTCACGGTCGCCTTGAACTCATGCCGGGCGATGACCCAGACTTTCTTCACGGGCGCACCACCTTGACGAAGATCTCGTCGAGGGTGGGCAGCGATCGTTCGAAGCGGCGGACCGCCACGCCCTCGGCCAGCAGGGAGGAGAGGAACCGCTCAGGGATCTCCCCCTCCTTGAGCCAGACGCGGCATCCGTGGCCGTCGGGCTGGACGCGGGCCACGGAGGGGTGGTCGCGGAGGTCCCGGTCTGCATCCAGGATCATGGCATTGTCGGCGAAGCGCCGGCGGATCTCCTCGACGGCCCCCGAAAGCACCTCACGGCCGCTGTTGATGAGGAAGACGTGGCGGCACAGGGCTTCGACCTGGTCCATGCGATGGGAGGAGAGGACGATCGTGGCGCCGCGGGCGCAGGCCTCCTTCATGAGATCGACCACCATGAGGCGGTTCACCGGGTCAAGCCCCTCGAACGGCTCGTCGAGGATGATGAACTCCGGCTCGGTGAGGAGGACGGCGGCGATCTGCGCTTTCTGCTGCATTCCCTTGGAGAGCTCACGCATCCGCTTCGTCTTCTCGGCCAGGAGCCCCACCCGGTCGAGGTACGACTCCACGCGGCGGGCGGCATCGGCGGGGGAGAGGCCCTTGAGCTGCGCGAGGTACTGCAGCACCTCCTGCAGGCGCTGGCGCTGATACAGGCCCCGTTCCTCCGGCAGATAGCCCAGGCGATCCTTGAGGTCCGGCGTGACGGGCCGGTCCAGGACCCGGATCTCGCCGGAGTCCGGCCGGAGGATGTCCATGATCATGCGGATGAGGCTGGTCTTGCCGGCGCCGTTGGGGCCCAGGAGGCCGAAGACCTCGCCTTTCTCGACGGTGAGGGAGATCCTGTCCACCGCGACCTTGGGCCCGTAGGCCTTGACGACGTCGCGGACTTCCAGCGCGGGCATGCCTACCCGAGCTCTCCGAAGTGCTTGATGACCTTTCCGACAAGGCCGTAGTCGCGAGCCTGCTCGGGAGAGAGCCAGAAGTCCCGGTCGGCGTCCTTGGTGACCTGTTGCATGGTCTTCCCGGTCTCGTGTCCCACGATCTCGTTGTACCGCTCGCGCAGCTTCACGATCTCCTCGGCCGTGATCTGGATGTCGCTGGCGCTGCCCATGGCCATGCTGGAGGGCTGGTGGAGAAGGAAGCGGGAGTTCTGGGTGGAGAAGCGGCGCTCCTTCGGGGCCGCCAGGTAGATCATGATCGCGGCGCTGGCGCAGAGGCCGTTGACGACCGTGCGGACGGGGGGCTTGAAGAAACGCAGGGCGTCGTAAATGGCGAAGCCGCTGTCGGCGCTCCCGCCGGGGGAATTGATGTATACGGTGATGGGCGACTTCTCGTCGTCCTGCTGAAGGAGGATGAGCTGGCTCTGCACCTTGCGGGCAAGCTTGTCGGACACCACCTCGGAGACGAGGATGGAGCGGGCCTTCAGCATCTTCTTGAGCATGCCGCCGCTCTCGCCGTCCTTGGATTCGTCGTCGTTGTCGGCCAGTCTGAGGTCATAAAGCATAAATCTCTCCTGTCGTAGGGGGTGGTTCGGACCGCCCTGGGGCTCGCTCTGCTCGCTCCTGGGTCGCCCTTCGACTCGGGTGCAGCACCGGGCTGCGCCCTCGCTCAGGGCACTTCACTCCTTCCCGTGGCGCTCGGCCGCGGGAAGGAGTGAAGTGGCTTGCCCTCCATAGCTCGCCGGTTGCCCTCCTTCGCTCCCTACGGGGGCAGAGCTTCGTAGGGCATCCTTCGCCCTGCCGTCGCTCCGCTCCGGCGAGCGAAGGGTGGTGGGCGTGGACAGACTCGAACTGTCGACCTTTCGCTTATCAAGCGAATGCTCTAACCAACTGAGCTACACGCCCGTCTGATTGAAAAGAACGAACCTTCCGATCACGTCTGCTGCCGTTGCTCCGCTCCGGCGGGCGATGCCGGTGGCCTGCCCGGCCGAAGCTCGCCGAATCCGCCTCCTTGGCGCCGGCTTCGTCGTGGCAGCCTTCGCCCATTCCTCGCTCCGCTCGGCGAGCGAAGGCTGGTGGACCCGGCCGGGATCGAACCGGCAGCCTCCTGGTTGCAAACCAGGCGTTCTCCCATTGAACTACGGGCCCTCCTTCGCAGCCTCCCTTCGGAGGCCTGCTTCGGAGGGCAAGCCCTCTTGCGCATCCGCTATTTTCAGCGGCCCGCTCCGGAGGGCAAGCACCCTCTCCAGCATTCTGGATTCGAAGGGCAGGCCCGCCTTCGCGCGTCCTCGGGAGGCTGCAACGGCTCAACATATATAATCGTCACCCTCGGGCCGGTCAACGCTTTCTTTGGTGCGGGACCTCCCTGGTAACGTGCGGGGGAATGGGGGGATTCCTCGCGAGGGTCAGAATTTCTTCGGGAGCAGGGGGTCGATTTGCGGCGTCTTCTCGCCCTCAGCCGTGACCACCCGCTGGAAGCGGTAGTGCTTGGTGGTGGCCGAGGTCTGGTCGCACTTGATGAGCGACCACTCCTCAGGCTTCATGAGATACGCCGCCAGCTGGCGTCCGGAGTTGGGGGTGGCGAGGTCGACGAAGACATCCACCGTCTCAAGCCGCCGGCCCGGCGCAGTGTTCGCAGCGCGCAGAGTGGGGGAGGGCGGGGGCGAATCCACCACGCCTTTCGCCTGCAGGTCGCCGGCCTGGGCGGCGGGGGCCGGGGCGCCGCTCGAGGCGAGAGGGGGGGCGGGCGACGGGGCGAAGCATGAAACCAGGAACAGGGCCGGAAGCGCCGCAAGAAGGGTCCGCATTCGAGCCCGCATTATACAATCCAGGACGGCGCAGACGAGGGAATTTACGAGCTTCCGGCGGACAAGCATCCCTGCACGACGTCTTCATAGGTGGAGACCGTACTTCACCGGGGGGCGCGCATGAACGGGGCGACCGGAGGACCGCCGGCGTGGCGGTCGATCGAGGAGCAGGGGGAGGCCGTCCACGTGCTCCGCGGGCTCCTGGCCTTCCGCCCGGCGGTCTACGACCGGTACTATGCGCGGCTGGGGCGGCCGGGGCTGGCGGAGCGCTGCGTGGAGATCCTCCGGAACGTTTCCGCCCTGGCCTTCTCCGCGGTGATGCACTGCCTGGTCTTCGTGCTGCTCGCGGAGTTCGTCTACATCAGCCTCCCGGCGATCGAGGAGACTCTCGTCACTGTCCAGCTCTACCGGTCCAGTCCCGTGGCGGAAGCGCCGAGCCCGCCCTCGACGGCCAAGGCCGAGGAGCAGAAGTTCGAGAGGGCCGCCGAGGCCCCCCGGACCGCCGACGAGCCCAAGCCGCAGCGCGTCCCCGACGGCGGGGTGATTGGGAGCGGGGCGAGCGAGATCGACGCGCGGCCGCAGCCCATCGGGGTCCTGGAGAACATCCAGACGATCCTGGAGACGGGCGCCGCCCATCTCACGGGCAGCGGCCTGATCGACGCCCGGCAGGAGGGGGGGCGGCGTTCGTCGGTGGGCCGGTACGGCGGCACGCTGGCCAGCGAGGCGGCCGTGGAACTGGGTCTCCGCTGGCTGGCGCTCCACCAGTCCGACGACGGTGGCTGGTATCCCGGCCAGTTCACGAAGAACTGCCCCCCGAACTCGCTCTGCGGCACCCACCGGGGCAGCAACGATGCCATGTCCAACGGCACGACGGGGCTGGCGCTGCTGGCCTTCCTGGGGGCGGGGAACACCCACAAGGAGGGCAAGTACCGGGACACCGTCGACCGGGCGATCACCTGGCTGCTGCGCCATCAGGACGACGATGGATTCTTCAACGCCTTTACGCAGGGCGGCACGGAGAAGCAGATGTACGGCCACGGGATCTGCACCTTCGCGCTGGGCGAGGCCTGCGCCATGACGCGGGACGACGCGCTGCGCCCCTCCCTCACCCGCGCGGTCCACGCGATTGAGGTCTCCCAGCAGTCCAACGGGGGCTGGTACTACACCAATGATCCCAAGCAGAAGCAGAGCGAATTCACGCTCAGCGTGTGGCAGATGATGGGCCTCAAGGCCGCGAAGCTGGCGGGCGTGGAGATCCCTGAGAAGACCGTCCAGAAGGCGATCGAGCACGTGAAGAACTCCACGGACTCCTCGGGCGGCGTCTATTACGCCGGCGGGAGCAACATCACGATGGGCGCCACCGGGGCGGGGCTCTTCGCCCGGTGCATGTTCGGCTTCAACGAGGCGGGGGCGATCGACCGGGGCCTGTCCTACCTGGACCGCTTCCAGCAGCAGGAGCCGGTGATGGGCCGGCAGCAGAACTACGAGTACGTGTATTACTGGTACTACCGGACGCTCGTCACGTTCCAGGTGCAGGGCCGGCCGTGGCGGGAATGGAACCGGAAGTTCCGCCCCTTCCTCGTCTCCCACCAGAGATCCAAGGGGCATGCCGCAGGCTCCTGGACGGCGGTCGACTATCAGGTCGCCAGCACCCTCTACAGCACGGCCATGTGTGTTCTCATGCTGGAAACCTACTATCGGTACCTGCCCATGGCGAGCGATCGATCGGCGCTCGAGGCGGTGCTGTCGGCCGCAGACCCGGCCGAGGAGTCGATGACGCCGGAGGAGGAGGCCAAGCTGGCCGAGTTCCAGCCCGCGGGCCCCGAGACGCCCGACCTCCGCCGTCAGAAGGAGCTGGAACTGGCGCGCGCGCGGGTGAAGAGCGAGAAACCCGAAGACCGCTACCTCGGCGCGCGGAAGCTGGCCGAGTTCGTGGACAAGGAATCCGCTCGAGACCTGATCGAGGCGGCCAGGAAGGCCGATGCGCGACTGCGGGCGGTCCACGTCCATTACGTGGGAAAGGTCCGGAGCGAAGAGGCGATCCCCTTCCTGATCTCCCAGCTCGACGATGCGGACGAGACCGTCGTGGGCGCCGCCGTCATGGCACTCACCAACACCACCGGCGTCT
>JAHFOZ010000008.1:7594-25245 GCA_023261405.1 Planctomycetota bacterium | reverse complement strand
GCCGTCGCCTTTGAAGTAGATCGCCCGCTCCTGGATCGCCAGCCGGTCGGCGGGGACCTTCCCGAAATAGGCGTCGTTCACCACGGGCCCGAGCTCCGCCTCCGGCCCCGCCTTGTAGGGGACGACGACGACAGTCGCCGGCGACGGGTTGAACATGCCCAGGATCCAGAGGGAGAGGAGCCCCTTCTCCTTCGTCCAGGCCTCCGATCCCATGTTGACGAGGCGGTTCTCCGACTCGTAGGCCACCATGCGGACGCCCCGGACGGCGGGGAGGGCGAGCTGCTTCCAGGCATCCGACTCCGCCAGGAGGCGCACGTCTCGGACGATCTCGAGGTCGAATTTGGTCCCGGACGCGTTGGCGAGGGAGATCCGCTTCCGGAAGCGGACGCGGTCCTGGGTGCGCAGCATGACGGGGAAACTCTCGGTGTCGACGGCCGCAGGGGTGAACCAGTGCTCCAGGTCGAACGGGACGCCCGGGGCGAAGAAGATCGAGAACTGGCCGCCCTCGGGGCCCAGCCAGAGGCGGTCCTCTCCTCCATAGGCGTTGATGTGCGGCCGGGACTTCCGGGAGGCGATGAGGTCGTAGTTGATCCAGCCGAAGCTGGGGCCCCAGAGGCCCTCGGTCGTGCTGGTCATGACGCGCCCCTGGAGGGCGGGGCAGACGGCGACCTGGGCCTGACCGTTGGGGTCCGAGAGGACGATGACGGGCGTGTGGCGCTTGAGGAAGGCCAGGTCGCTCCCGAAGTTCCGGGAATTCCCGGCGCAGCCGGCCGCGACCGCCGCCAGCGCGACCGCCGTCCACGCGATCCTCACGCGGACAGCCTACCGCATCCGGGGCCGCCCGGGAAGGATTCTAGACGAGCGCCGCGGCGCGCGCCGGGACCGCGACCGGGCGCCCCGTCCAGCAGCCCGCCAGCCCCGCGACGAGCTGCCAGGTCGCCACGACCAGGATGGCCTGCTTCACGCGGGCGGCATCGAACCGCTCGCGGAGCGCGATCTTGACCTGCAGCGCCGGGTCCACACGGGTGTCCACCGCCAGGAGCCCCTCGAGCAGCCGTTCCGCGCGCGCCGCCAGCGCCGCGTACTGCGCCGGGGTGGTCCCCTCCTGGAGCCGCGCGGCCGCCGCGCCGGTCTCCGCCACGTACAGGGGCGCCTGATCTACTGCGAACATGCGTCACCTCGTTCTCTGACTCTACTGCAACGATAAGAGGAACGTGTGCCACATGGGGTCACATACGAGCCGGTTGAACCGAAGCGCGCCGCGTGTGCGCTCGTCCAGATCCCGGTGGGGCCAGGCGGTGAGGGTCAGGACCGCTCTTCGGCGTCTCCGGGTCTCTGTGGTCTCCGTTCCCTCCGCGGTGAGGTTCCGTCGAGCCCAGGCCCGGTCTCCGTCGTCTCCGTGTCCTCTGGGGTGAGGATCGTCTACTCGCGCTCGGCTTCGGCTTCCGCTTCGGCCATCTCGCGCTGGGAGCTGCGCTTGCGGCGGGTCTCGTCGAGGATCTTCTTCCGCATCCGGATGGACTTGGGGGTGACCTCGACGAGTTCGTCCTCGTTGATGTACTCGAGGGCCTCCTCGAGGCCGTAGATCTTCGGCTGGGCGAGCGCGAGCGTCCAGTCGGCGCTCGCGGCGCGCATGTTCGTGAGGCGCTTCTTGCGGGCGATGTTGACCACGAGGTCGCGGTCCTTGCAGTGCTCGCCGATGATCATGCCGGGATAGACCCGGGTCCCGGTGGTGACGAAGAAGATCCCGCGGGACTTCAATCCGTCCAGCGCGTAGATGGTCGCCTCGCCCACCTCCTGGGCGATGAGCACGCCGGCCGCGCGGTCGGGGATGTCCCCTTTCCACTCCTCGTAGCCCTCGAACGACGTGTGGAGCACCGCCTGGCCGCGGGTGGCCGAGAGGAGGCGCGACTGAAGGCCGACGAGGCCGCGGGCGGGGATGCGGAAGAGGAAGTGCGTCCGCTCGTGGCGCTGGTCCATCTTCTCCACGAAGCCCTTCCGGGCGCCGAAGATCTGGATCACCGCACCCGAGTACTCGTTCGGGACGTCCACCATGGCCATCTCGACGGGCTCGCAGAGGATGCCGTCGATCTTCTTCGTGATCATCTCGGGCTTGGAGACCTGGACCTCGTAGCCCTCGCGGCGCATGTTCTCGAGGAGGATCCCCAGGTGGAGGAGCCCGCGGCCGGAGACCTTCCACTCGTCGGCGGAGACCTGCTCGACGCGGAGGGCCACGTCGGAGAGGGTCTCCTTCATGATGCGGTCGCCCACGTTGCGGGAGGTGACGTAGGTGCCCTCGCGGCCGCAGAAGGGGGAGTCGTTCACCATGAAGTTCATGGAGAGCGTGGGCTCCTCGATCTTGGGGAAGGGGAGGGGCTGGGGGTCGGGGCCGCCGGCGATCGTGTCGCCGATGTCCACCTCGGGGCAGCCGACGATGACGACGATCTCGCCCGCCGCGGCCTGGGCGGCCTTCTCCCGGCCGAGGTTCGCGAACGTGTGGAGCTCCACGATCTTGGAGGAGATCCGGGCGCCGTCGCGCTTGAGGATGGTGACGGGCATGTCGGGCCGGGCGACGCCGTTGGAAATGCGGCCGATGCCCTGGCGGCCGACGTAGTCGTTGTAGTCGATGTTCGCGATCGAGACCTGCAGCGGCGCGGCGGGGTCGCCCTTGGGGGCCGGCACGCGGGCGAGGATGGTGTCGAAGAGGGGGGCGAAGTCGCTCCACTCGTCCTCGACCTTGAGCTTGGAACGGCCGGCCCGGCCCACGGCGTAGACGACGGGGAAGTCCATCTGGGCGTCGGAGGCCTCGAGTTCCATGAAGAGGTAGAAGATCTCCTCGAGGACCTCCTTGGGGCGGGCCTCCGGCTTGTCGAGCTTGTTGATCACCACGATGGGCTGCAGGCCGTGGCCGAGGGCCTTGCGGAGGACGAATCGGGTCTGGGGCATGGGGCCGTCGGCGCCGTCGACGAGGAGGAGGCAGCCGTCGGCCATGCGGAGGACGCGCTCGACCTCGCCGCCGAAATCCTGGTGGCCCGGGGTGTCGACGATGTTGATCTTGGTGCCCTTCCAGATCACCGAGGTGTTCTTGGCCAGGATGGTGATGCCGCGCTCGCGCTCCAGGTCGTTCGAGTCCATGACGCAGTCGGTCATCTCCTGGTTGGAGCGGAAGGCGCCCGACTGGCGGAGGAGGAAATCGACGAGCGTGGTCTTCCCGTGGTCGACGTGGGCGATGATCGCGATGTTTCTCAGGTTCATAGCGGGGCGGAGAGTATAGCGTGGGGGGAGGGGGATTGCAACCGGGGTTATTTGCCGGCGTCGGGGTCGAGGATCTTGAGGAAGCGGGCCCTGACCTTCTGCCGGGAGACCTGCTCGTCCTTCCACATGATGCAGAAGATGGGATTGGGGATCGCCGTGGAGATGAAGACCCCCTCGCTGGCGAAGTTCTCCCACTTGAGGCTGGTGAGCCGGAGGAGCATGAGGAAGGCCACATCGCCCAGTTTCGGGTTCCGGTCCGTCTTGTCGTGGTAGATGGCCGTGGGGGTCTCGTTGGGGATGTTCATGGCCAGGACGGGCAGGATCTCCGGCCCGTATCCCATGATCTCCCCGTAGGGATAGGTCCCCTCCGCCTGCCTCTGGGGGTCCCACGTGTGGAGATGCACCAGGTCGGCCACCAGCTGCCCCTGCTGTCCCGTCTTGGGCGGCTCCATGCAGCCGCCCGTCGCGAGGAGCAGGAGGAGCGCCGCGGGCCTCTTCATCGGAAGCCCATTCTAGTCGCGCCCCGGGGACTTTGCTATGATTCCGCGCCTATGACCCGGGCCGTGCTCTTCGACCTCGACGGCGTCCTCGTGGACACCTACGAGGTCTGGTTCTTCCTGCTCAACGACGTGGCGGCGCGTCTCGGCTATCCCGCCGTCGACCGGGAGGCCTACCGCGGCGCGTGGGGCCAGGGCATCGAGGTGGACGTGGCGAAGTTCTACCCCCGCCACACCGTTCCGGAGATCCGCGACCATTATGCCGCGAACTACGGCGACCACCTGGGCCGCCTCAAGGTGATGGAGGGCGCGCACGAGGCGCTGGACGCGATCCGCCTCCCGAAGGCCGTGATCACGAACAGCCCCACCCTCCTCGCGCAGCGGGCGCTCGAGACGGGCCGGCTCTCCCGCCACTTCGACACCGTGGTGGGGAGCGACCAGGTCCCGCGCTCCAAGCCCGCCCCCGACATGGTGCTCGAGGCCTGCCGCCGGCTGGGGGTGGGACCCGCGGAGGCGCTCGTGGTGGGGGACTCCCGCTTCGACGAGGGCGCCGCCCAGGCCGCCGGCGCCCGGTTCACGTGGTTCCGCTCGTTCGCGGAGCTGCGGGTGGAATGACGCTTCGCACGTTCAGAGGGGACCGCCTCCCCGGAGCAGCTCCTCCACCTTCCGCTTCAGGGCCGTGATGGCGAAGGGCTTCTCGATGAAGGAGGCGCCCCGCGCGATGAGGTCCCTGGCCTCCTCGGCCTCTTCGGTGTAGCCCGACATGAAGAGGATACGGCACTCCTTCCGCGTCCCGGCGATCTGCACGGCCAACTCGGGCCCCGTCATCCCGTCCATGACCATGTCGGTCAGCAGGAGGTGGATGGGGCCCGGATGCTTGCGGCTCATCCGTGCGGCCTCCTCCCCGCTGGAGGCTTCCAGCACCCGGTACCCGGATTGGGACAGGACTTCGCAGGCGAGCCGGCGGACCGCGTCGGAATCGTCCGCCACCAGGATCACCGCGGTCCCCGACGCGGCCGCCGGGGTCTTCGCAGGAAGTTCGACCGGCCGGACCTCGCCCTCGACGGCCGGGAGATAGACCCGGAACGTCGTCCCGCGGCCGACCTCGCTCTCCACCTCCACGCGGCCGCCGGCATGCGTCACGATGCCGTGCACGGTGGCCAGCCCCAGCCCCGTCCCCTTCCCGGGCTCCTTGGTGGTGAAGAAGGGCTCGAAGAGCCGGGGCAGCAGCTCCGGCGCGATGCCCGTCCCCGAATCGCTCACGGACAGGAGGACCTGCGGGCCCGTCCCCGCCCCGGGTGCCGCGTTGGAGATCGAGACCCCGATCCTGCCCCCCCGCGGCATGGCGTCGCGCGCGTTCACCGCCAGGTTCAGGAGCACCTGCTCGATCTGTCCCCGGTCGGCCATGACGGGGCGGAGACCGGGAGCCGCCTCGACGTCGATCCGGACCTCCTCCCCCAGGAGCCGCTCCAGCATCCTGACCATGCCCCGGGCCACCTCGCCCAGGTCGACCCTCGTCGGCACGTACACCTGCTTCCGGCTGAAGGCGAGGAGCTGGCGCGTGAGCGCCGACCCGCGCTCCCCCGCGCGCTGAACCTCCTCCACCTGGGCGCGCGCCGGGTCGGAGGGCCCCAGCCTCCCGAGCAGCAGCTCCGTGTACCCGCCGATCACCGTGAGGAGGTTGTTGAAATCGTGCGCCACGCCGCCGGCCAGCCGCCCCACGGCCTCCATCTTCTGGGCCTGCAGGAAGTTCTGCTCCATCTCCTTGCGATCGGTGATGTCCGACGAGACGGCCACGATGCGCAGGATCTTCCCGGAGGCGTCGCGCACCGGGTAGGTGAGCGCGCGGATCCAGCGGAGCTTGCCGTCGGGCCGCCGGATGCGGTGCTGGATCTCCTGCGGCTGGGCGGGCGCCCGGGTCATGAAGGCCTGGACGGCGGCGCGATCCTCCGGCTCGATCGCATCGAGCAGCAACGCAAAATCGCTGAGGGCCTGCGCCTGGGGGCGCCCCCAGACGCGCTCGAAGCCCGGGCTCACGTAGAGGACCCGGTCCAGGGCGGGCGTCAGGACCCAGAACACCTCATCGATGGTCCCGACGATCTCCCCGAGGAGCGCCTCCTTCTCGGCCAGGGCAAGCTCCGCCTCCGCCGCCCGCCGCTTCTCCCTCGCCTCGTCCTGCGCGCGCCGGATCGCCATGGGCAGCTTGTCGAGCGCCTGCTTGAGGACGTAGTCCGTCGCGCCGCTGCGGAGGAGCTGCACCGCCCTCTCCTCCCCGATCGTGCCCGAGACGCAGATGAAGGGGACCTCTTTGTCCCGGTCGCGGACCATCGCGAGCGCCGCCAGGCCGTCCAGGCGCGGGACGTTGAAGTCGGCGAGGACGAGGTCCCAGGGGCCCCGCGCGAGGGCGGCCTCGAAGGAGGCGCCGTCCGTGGCGCGTACGACCTCCCCGTCCAGGCCGTCCTCGGCCAGCGACTCGCGGACGAGCTCCGCGTCCGCGTCGCTGTCCTCGAGGTGCAGGATCCTGAGGGCGCTCTTGAGGGGATTCATGCCATCGCCCCGGTCATGGGAAGGCTGAACGAGAAGGTGGCCCCTTCCCCCGTCCTCCCCTCCGCCCGGACCGTCCCCCCGTGGCGCGCGACGATCCGCTGCACGAGGGCCAAGCCGATCCCCGTGCCTTCGAACTCGCCCGCCGCGTGGAGTCTCTGGAAGACGCCGAAGAGCTTGTCCGCGTACTTCATGTCGAACCCCACGCCGTTGTCTCTCACCGAGTAGACGATCCCGAGCCCGTCCTCGCGGCAGGCGCCCACCTCGATGGCCGCCTCCTCCCGCTTCCCCGTGTACTTCACCGCGTTCGAGAGGAGGTTGACCCAGACCTGCCGCAGCAGCGCCTCGTCCCCCTCCGCCTCCGGGAGCTCGCCGACCTTCCAGGAGATCCGGCGGCCGCCCGTCTCCAGCCCGCGCCGGACCTCCTCCACGAGCCTTCCCATCGCGACGGGCGCCTTGCGCAGCTTCACCCGCCCCACCCGCGAGAAGTCGAGGAGGTCGTCGATCAGCCGCCCCATCTGCTTCGCGGCCCCGGCGATCGTGTCGAGGTAGCGGCGCCCCTTCTCGTCGAGCGAGTCCTTCGCGTGCTTCGCCAGGAGCCCCGCGAAGCCGTCCATGTGCCGGAGGGGGGCGCGCAGGTCGTGGGAGATCGAATAGCTGAAGGCTTCGAGCTCCTTGTTCGCCTGCTCAAGCTCCTGGGCCCAGGCGCTGCGGAGTCGGGCGAGATCGACGTGGGTCCTGACCCGGGCCAGGAGTTCCCGGGCCGAAAAGGGCTTGACGATGTAGTCATCCGCACCCGCGCTGAGGCCTTCGATGGCCGACTCCTCGCCGGCCCTCGCGGAGAGGAGGATGACCGGAATCGTTTTCGTGCGTCCCTGGGCACGGAGCTCGCGCAGGAGGCCGAAGCCGTCCAGGCCGGGCATCATGACGTCGCTCAGGACGAGGTCGGGCGGGTCGCTCCGGGCCGCGGCGAGGGCGGCCGCGCCGTCCGGCACCGCGACCACCTGATAACGGCCGGACAGGAGACGCTGCACGTAGGCGCGCATGTCGGCGTTGTCGTCGGCCAGGAGGATGCGGGCGCGGGGCCCTGCGTGGACCGAAGCGCCCGTCTCGGCCGAAGAGGCCGGCGCGTCAGGCGACCCGCGCAGGGCCTCCTCGACATAGGCCGCCGCCCGCGCGGCGGTGGAGGAGGGAGCGCGGGCCTTCCCCGCCTGATCGGCCGGAAGGTGGGATCGCCCCGCCTTGACGCTCACGGTGAAGGTGCTGCCCCGGCCCTCCCGGCTCTTCACCCGGACGGTTCCGCCGTGGAGCCCGACCAGTTCCTGGACGAGCGCCAGACCGATGCCCGTTCCTTCGTGGCTCCGGGTCCTTGCCCCTTTGACCCGGTGAAAGCGCTCGAAGAGGCGCGGCAATTCCGCCTCGGGAATGCCCACACCCGAGTCCGTGACCTCGAGTTCTGCATGATCGCCCGCTTCCCGGAGGGAGACCTTGATGCCGCCCTCGAAAGTATGCTTGAAGGCGTTCGAGAGCAGGTTGAGCACGATCTTCTCCCACATCTCCCGGTCGACGGTGAAGGGTCCAGAGAGGGGAGGGCAGTCCACCGTGAGCGTCAGGCCCGCCTTGTCGAGCGCCGAACGAAAGACCCCCGCCAGCTCCGCGGTGAAGGCGGACAGGTCGGTCGGTTCGAAACTCGCCTGGGCGCGTCCGGCCTCGATGCGGGAGAAGTCCAGCAGCGTGTTCACCAGTTTCAGGAGGCGGAGGCTGTTCCGATGGGCCGCTTCCAGCCGCTCGCGGCGCGGCCCGGGGAGCGGGTCCTTGCGCTCGCCCAGCTCATCCTCGAGCGGCCCCAGGATGAGCGTGAGCGGCGTCCGGAACTCGTGGCTCACGTTCGAGAAGAACTCGGTTTTCGCGCGATCGATCTCAGCCAGGGCTTCGGCGCGCTTTCGCTCCTCCTCGTAGGCGCGCGCGTTGATCACGGCCGCGGTCACTCCGGCCGCCAGCAGGTCGTAGAACGCACGGTAGGTCTCGTTCAGGGGCAATCTTGAGCTGACGCCCGCCACGAGCACGCCAGCCGGACGCTCGTATCCAGGTAGATTGATCGGGATAAGCAGGGCGGTCTTCGGGGCTTCAGGATAGGGACCACACGAGAGGGACCGGAACCGGGACCTGAGGTCGTCGACTTGCCGGGCCTCGGGAGAGCGGACGATCTCCGAAAAGGGCCAGGGCTGCGCCTCCGACGACGCCAGATTCACCGCCGCGGGGCAAGCCTCGGTCCCGGGGCTGAGGCCCGCGTGCGCCGCCAATCGGGCTTCCTTGCCCTGGGGATCGAGCTGGTAGAACAGGATGAAGGGAAGGTCCAGTTCGAATTCCGAGAGGGTCTGCGCGGCGACCGTGAAGGTCTCGTCGATGGTCCGCGCCTTCCCGGTGCGGGCGGCCAGGTCGCGGAGGGCACGCATGCGCCGCTCGTTCAGCATCCGGCTGGTCGTCTCGGTCACGGGATGAAAGAGTCCCCCGACCTTTCCCGTCTCGTCACGGATCGGACTGAAGGAGAAGGTGAAGAAGGTCTCCTCCAGGTAGCCATTCCGGTCAAGGAACATCCTCTGGTTCTCGAGGTAGGAGGTCTGGCCCCCGAGGGCCCGCTCGAAGGCCTTGCCGATGACGGGCCAGGCGGAGGCCCAGCACTCGGTGAAGTCCTGGCCCATGGAGCCCGGATGCTTCGCGCCGCAGATCGGCCAGTAGCCGTCGTTGTAGATCTGGACGTGCCTGGGCCCCCACGCGAGCGAGATGGGAAAGTTCGAGGCCAGGCAGAGGCTCACGGTGGTCCGCAGGCTTTGGGGCCACGACGAGATCGGTCCCAGCGGGGTCCTGGACCAGTCCATCGACCGGATCACTTTGCCCATTTCCCCGCCGCCTCCCAGCCAGTCCTCGGCGGAGGCTTCCTTCTTCATTTCATCGTTCTTCACGGTCGAACCCCACCCCGAATGAATCCGGAACTTTTCGGGAGGTGGCACGAACATGGAGCTGCCGGTGGGAGCTTTTCCGGGGAATAGGCGCTGAAGACCGGTTCCCCTGGCGCGTGGTGCGGGGGCAGGATGGAAGAGGTCGGGTGAGCCACGCCAGGGTCTCCTCAACTTTCAACCATGGGATAGCCAAACTCCGGGTGATTCCACCACCCGTTACTCCCTATCCATCCCCGGTCAAACGCTGGGAAGCAGACTTGAGGAATTATACCCCCCCCCGGCTAATTCCACACTGGCCGTGGCAGAGATATTCCCCTTGGCGATTGGATCCTTGATGTGTGGGCGCCGATTTCACCACCAAGACACGAAGACACCAAGTCCCCCCCTTGAGAGTCTGGGTGTCCTGGTGAGGGTAGAAGCGTGCCTGTGTTTCCGCTTGGACTTACTTAGAAGTCCTTCTTCTTCTCCGCCAGCTTGAGCTGCGTCTCGATCTTCATCGGGATCTCGTTCCCGCCGGCGGACATCGTCATCTGCATCGTGGACTTGGAGGAGAGGAAGATCCCCCGCTCCATCGAGAAGACCAGGAGCGCGGTGCCCTTCGCGTCCTTGAACTCCACCAGGCTGGCCAGGGGGTTGGCCTCGTCCGCGTCCGGCTTCAGCTCGATCTTCATGTCCTGCTCGATGTGCGCGTCCTGGTCCTTGAGCTCCTTGAGCTTCGAGGCGATCGTGAACTTCATCCGGCCGATCATGGGGAACTTGAGCGTGAAGTCGTTCGTCCACTTGTCGCCCTTGCCCACCTTCTCCTCGGGGAGCATGGGCGCCGCCTGCTGCATCATGGACTTCATCGTGTCGTCGGAGAACATCTGCTTGAACATCTCGCGCGCCATCTCCTGCTGGGCCTCGTCTCCCGGGGCGTCCTTGAGCATGCCCTCGAGGATCTTCTCGAACCCCTTGACCTCCGTCACCTTCCCGGCGGACGTCATCTTCATGGTGAAGGACTGGCCCACGAGCTTCGCCTGCATGCGAGCCTGGGGCTCCTCCGGAAGCTCCTTGTCCTTCTCCGAGTCGTACTCGAACTGCTGGGGTCCGGCGGATTTCACGAAGACCCCCTCGTACTTGGTGGTGATCGTGGCCACCCCCTTCTCGTCCAGGTCGTTCACGGTCATCCGGTAGGTCGTCCCGGACTCCTGGCCCATCTCGTTCCCGGCGAAATCCACGGTGACCTTCTGGCTCGTCTTGTACCGCAACTCCTGGCCCTTGGCGAACTTCCAGCGCAGCTCGACCTTCTCGTCCTGGAGCGCCGCCAGGCACAGGATCGCCGGGATGATGATGAGCTTCATCTTGTTCTCCTTGGGAAGAAAGCCCGACCTTTACTATAGACGCCTCTTCCGCCCTTGTGTTACTTTTTCATCCCGCCATGTTTCGCGCCTTCGAGGACGTCCTGGGGTACCTCAACCGGGCCACCGACTACGAGCGCCAGTCCGCGCCCTACTCGCCCGGGACCTACAACCTGGAGCGCATGCGCCGGCTCGTCGCCGCGCTGGACCACCCCGAGCGCGCCTTCCGGTCCCTCCACGTGGCGGGCACGAAAGGCAAGGGCTCCGTCGCCCACATGGCGGAGGCGATCCTGCGCGCCGCCGGCCACCGGACCGGACTGTACACGTCGCCGCACCTCGTGGACCTGCGGGAGCGCATCCGCATCGGAGGCCGCATCCTCCCGCCCGGGGACCTCGTCTGGGCCATGAACCGCATGGAGCGGCCCCTCCGGCGTCTCAAACCCACGTATTTCGAGATTATGACCGCCGCGGCGTTCGTTTTGTTCGCGCGTCGGCGGGTGGACTGGGCCGTGGTCGAGGTGGGGCTCGGCGGCCGCCTGGACGCGACCAACGTGATCGTCCCCGCCGCCTGCGCGATCACCCCGGTGGATTACGATCACATGGACAAGCTGGGGAGCACGCTCGGGGCCATCGCCGCGGAGAAGGCGGGGATCGTCAAGCCGGGCGTGCCGGTGGTCGTCGGGCCGCAGCGCCCGGCCCCCCTCCGGGCCATCCGCCGGGCCTGCCGCCCGCTCTCCCCGAAGGTCTTTCCCGGCCGCCGCCGCGGCTTCGTGCTAAACTTTATCGTGGAAGGCATCCGAGGAGATAGATACCGGTGCGCGCTGCGCGTGCTGGGGCGCCACCAGGCGTGGAACGCCGGGACCGCGATCGCGCTCGTCGAGGCGGCCGGGCTGAGGCCGGGACCTGCGGAGATCCGGAAGGCCTTCTCCGGGCTCCGTCTGCCGGGGCGTATCGAGGTCGTCGGCCGGAGGCCGTGGATGATCGTGGATTCCGCGCACAACCCGGTGTCGGCGCGGGCGCTCGCGGAGGCGCTCCGCGACGTGCCGAGGAAACGCACGGTGCTCGTCTTCGGCGCCTCGGCGGACAAGGACTGGAGGGGCATGCTCCGGATCCTCCAGCCGGGGACGGAGGCCACGGTCTTCACCCGGGCGGCGGGGCCGCGGGCGGCCGACCCGGCGCTGTTGGCGGAGTCGGCGTCGGGCCCGTCGCTGCTCACGCGGGGAGTCGCGGAGGCGCTGGACCTGGCGCGCGTCCTGGCGGGCCCGGGGGACGCGATCGTCGTGGCGGGGTCGGTCTACGTGGCGGGCGAGGCCCTGAACTTCCTGGGCGGCGGTCCATGAGCGAGATGCACAAGAGCTGGGTCCTCGTGGCCCGGATCGCCGTGGCCGAGAAAATGGTTTCCCAGGAAATCATGGACCGCGTCCTGGAGGCGAAGGCGGCCAATCCCTCCGGGCTGCCCGTGGGGGAGCTCCTCGTCCAGTACGGGCACATCAACGGGCACAAGTTCAACGAGCTCATGGCCCTCGTCCGCGCCGCCAGGCCCACCGAAGACTCGATCGTGGAGGCGGAGCTCTTCGGCGAGACGGTGGTGGCGAAGAAGCTGGCGACCCCGGAGCAGGTGGGCGCCTGCCTCCGGGAGCAGGCGGAACTCGCGGCGAAGGGGACCTTCAAGAACCTGGGCGAGCTCCTGGTGGAGCGGGGGATCGTCACGGCCGAACAGGTGAAGGAGCTCCTGGGGGAGCACGACCAGGCGATCATGGTCTGTCCCGCCTGTCGGGAGCAGTACAACGTCCTGAAGGTCTGGCAGGGGAGGTCCCGCTGCCCCGCGGACGGCGAGGTCCTGAAGGCGGCGGCGCACGACACCGCCGTGGGGGTGGCCGCGACGCTGGCCGAGGTGGCGGAGGATTCCCCGATCGGGATGGAAGCGGGCGGCTGCCGGATCGTCGAGCTGATCGCCCGGGGTTCGATGGGGGCGGTCTACAAGGCCAAGCACCTGGGGCTGAACCGCTATGTGGCGGTGAAGATGCTCCCCTCCGTCTCGCAGGACCCGGAGATGGTCAAGCGGCTCCTCTTCGAGTCCCGCGCGGTGGCGAAGCTGGAGCATCCAAACATCGTGCAGGTCTACGACGTGGGCTTCCAGCGCGGGTATTTCTTTATCGTGATGCAGCTGCTCAAGGGGCAGACTCTGGAGGAGCGGCAGGGGGAGCTCAAGGTGATCCCCGTGGCGCAGGCGCTGGAGATCGTGCGGGACGTGGCGGAGGGGCTGGGGGCGGCGCACTCGGGGGGGATCATCCACCGGGACCTCAAGCCCGCGAACATCATGCTCACGGAGGACGGGAAGGCGCGGCTCACGGACTTCGGGCTGGCGCAGGACACGGAGAACCCGGAGGAGAAGCCGGGGATCATCGTGGGCACGCCGTTCTACATGTCGCCCGAGCAGTGGCTGGGCCACAAGGCGGACGAGCGGAGCGACCTCTACGCGCTGGGGATCATCCTCTACCAGATGGTGACGGGGCGCCGGCCGTTCGACGGGACGAACGTCCACGAGCTGATGAACCACCACCTCAAGTCGCCGCCGCCCTCGCCGCAGAAGTACAACCCGGACCTCACGTCGGGCCTGACGGCGGTGATCAAGAAGCTGATCGTGAAGGCGCCGCAGAAGCGGTATCCCAACGCCCCGGAGTTCCTGAAGGACCTGAGGAAGGTGATGGCCGGGGAGGACCCGGGGGCGATGGACCAGTTCGGCACGCTCGTGAAGTGCCGTTTCTGCGAGCACTTCAATCCCATGCGGGAGACGAAGTGCAAGGTGTGCGGCGAGTCGCTGCACTCGGAGGGCGGGCCGCTCGAGATCGTCGCGCGGGAGGACGAGTTCAAGTGCCCGGGCTGCGGCGCGATCAACACCAAGGGGTCGCGCGCGTGCTCCGGTTGCCGGAAGCCCTTCTGCTCGCGCTGCCGCCAGCGGCTCGTGGTGCTGCGGGGCTTCTGCCACCAGTGCATGCCGCACCTGCGGCGGCCCGGCGGCCGGGCTTGAGCCCGACATGACGCGCCGCAGAGGGGACGGAGAAACCGGAGAAGGTCCGGGGTCCCCACCGGCGGCCCCCGGCGTTGACCGCGTACGCCGCGGTGAGACGGGCCCTTAGAAATCCCGGCCGGCCCGTGCTATAGTCTGCCCATCGGGCCGTAGCGCAGCCTGGCTAGCGCGGCTGCTTTGGGAGCAGCAGGTCGCGGGTTCAAATCCCGCCGGCCCGACCATCCTTCGCTCCGCCCCCTGCGGGGCGGAGCTTCGGATGGCAAGCCACCCCGGCTCGAGAGTGATCGATATCGTCGCGTCAAGGAGCGAAGGAGGGGCCATGAAGTATGTTTACCTTTTGGAAAGTGTATCCCAGTCCCCCCGTCGATACCGAGGATTGACGGACGACGCGGCTTCAAAGCTGAAGCGCCACAACAACGGAGAAGTTCCGTCGACGGCGCCGTATCGTCCATGGCGCCTGGTTGTCGCGATCCGGTTCGAACTCGACGCAAAGGCTGTGGCGTTCGAACGCACCATGAAGTCCGGCTCAGGCCACTCCTTTGCCGATCGCCACTTCTGGCAGGAGCAGGGGCGGGGCGCGGGTCCGATCAACCAAAGGGCGCTCGCCACATGCCCCCTTGTGTGGCAAACCTTTGAATCAAGGATCAAAGGCCGCGGCCACAACTCTCCCTCTGTAGACCCTGCCCGGGGTCGTAACCCTCAGGTGCATTGGTGGGAAGCACTCACGATCAGGCAGGGCGCACAATAATCGAAAACGACCTGAGTGAATGGGTCGTCGACGAAGGGCTTCTCGCTGCCGCTGTCTGCGGCAACCGATGCAAGGACTTTCATCAGGCCGCCGCAGCCGGGACAGTCGTTGCATTCGTAAGTGCCTTGGACAAAGTAAGGCGAGCCGCCTACCTGGTGATGTGGTCTCAGGTGGGTCTCGTGCGGTGAATCGAAGCGGAGATCGGGATCAAGCGTCCCCGCGTTTGCCTCTCGGATGATCCGCTGAACCTCGGTTGGAATCGGCGTCAACACCGCGCGCCGCTCGGGGAAGTGCGCCGGGTAGTCAGGGTAAGGGAAGTCTTTCTCGGGGCCGGTACTGCTGCGCCCGATTACGGTCACATGCCCAGTCGGCTCCAATCGGTACGTGGGCCAGCCTCCACACGCCCAGCAGTAGTACAGAGGCAACTGATAGGCCGCTACGCGGCCTGCGGCTTCGCGCTTGAACCTCGAGATGAAGGACAGCTTCGGGTCTCGCAGATCCAGCGTGAGCAATCGAATGAAGGGCCGATTGCAGCCGTGACCATTGCAGGCAGCTCCGGCCACCTCGTGCGGGCCGCCCACGGAATGTTCGAATCCCAGGGGTGCCGGCGAATTTGCGAATTCCAGGTGGTAGCCCTGTTCCGACAAGAAACTCAACTGAGGTTTCTCGGGCACCCCGGCACACCTCGGACAATGGCGCACCCAATCTTCGGATGCCGCGAGATCCCCACCACATGTCTCGCACATACGGGTGGGGTCGGTCATCGATCCAGTGTACCACCGGATGGATGGACGGTGTGCAGGGCAGGCCACTTCATCCCGGGCGCAGTGACCCCGCCCCCTCCGCGCCGAAGTTGCTCTCCCCCGCCGCTTGCGCTATAGTGCGCGGCATGCCGAAGACCCTCTTCGAGAAGATCTGGGAGGACCACGTCGTCCTCACCGAGCCGGACTGCCCGAGCGTTCTTTACATCGACCTCCACCTCATCCACGAGGTCACCTCGCCCCAGGCGTTCGCGGGGCTGCGGAACCGGGGGCTCAAGGTCCGCCGCCCCGAACGCACCGTCGCCACCGTCGACCACATCGTCCCCACCCACGACCCCAAGATCGGCATCCTCGACCCCCAGGCGCGGAACCTCATCGCGGAGCTCACGCGGGGCTGCGCCGAGAACGGCATCACCTTCCATGGGATCGGCAGCCCGAACCAGGGCATCGTCCACGTCATCGGCCCGGAGCTCGGCCTCACCCAGCCGGGGATGACGATCGTCTGCGGCGATTCCCACACCTCCACCCACGGCGCGTTCGGCGCCCTGGCGTTCGGGATCGGGACGAGCGAGGTCGAGATGGTCCTCGCCACCCAGACCCTCCTCCAGCGGAAGGCGAAGTCCATGGAGGTGAAGGTCGACGGGACGCTCCGCAAGGGCGTCGCCGCGAAAGACGTCATCCTCGCCCTCATCGCGAAGATCGGCACCGGTGGCGGCACGGGACACGCCATCGAGTACCGCGGCGCCGCCATCCGCGCCCTCTCCATGGAAGAGCGGATGACCATCTGCAACATGTCCATCGAGGCGGGCGCGCGCGCCGGCATGGTCGCCCCCGACGACGCCACGTTCCAGTACCTCGCCGGCCGCCCCTTCGCCCCGAAGAGCTTCGAGTCCTTCCGGAAGTACTCCACCGACGACGGCGCCGCGTTCGACAAGGGCGTCTCGATCGACGCGGACGCCCTGGAGCCCTACATCACCTACGGCACCAACCCCGGGGCGGGGATGCCCGTGACCGGCATCATCCCGGCGGACACGCCCCGGAAGATGCTCGACTACATGGGCCTCGAGGCGGGCAAGCCCCTCCTGGGGCGGCCCATCGACGTCGTCTTCATCGGGAGCTGCACGAACTCGCGGATCAGCGACCTGCGCGCCGCCGCGAGCGTCCTCAAGGGCCGCAAGGTCAAGACCCCGCGCGTGCTCGTCGTGCCCGGGAGCCACGCGATCAAGAAGCAGGCCGAGAGCGAGGGGCTCCACACGATCTTCCGCGAGGCCGGCTTCGACTGGCGCGAGCCGGGCTGCTCGATGTGCCTGGCGATGAACGGCGACGAGCTCAAGCCCGGCCAGACCTGCGTCTCGACCTCGAACCGCAACTTCGAAGGCCGACAGGGCCCCGGCGGACGGACGCTCCTGGCCAGCCCCTACACCGCCGCCGCGAGCGCCCTCGAGGGCGCCGTGGCCGACCCCCGGAGGTACCTCTAGATGGACCCGATCACCGTCTTCAAGGGGAAGTCGGTCTCCATCCCTATCGCGAACATCGACACCGACCAGATCACCCCCGCGCGGTACCTGAAGGGCACCGAGAAGAAGCTGGGCAGCGTCTTCTTCCGCGACTGGCGCTTCAACGCCGACGGGAGCCCCAAGCCCGAGTTCCCGCTCAACCGCCCCGGCGCCCAGGGGGTGTCCATCCTCGTGGCGGGCGACAACTACGGCTGCGGCAGCTCCCGCGAGCACGCCCCCTGGGCGATGCACGACTTCGGCATCCGCGCGGTGATCTCGACCTCGATCGCCGACATCCACACCAACAACTGCCTCAAGAACGGCATCATCCCCATCGTCGTGGACGCGGCCACGCACCCGGAGGCCCTCGCCGCCGGCGAGCAGAACCTCGAGTTCGAGGTGGACCTCCCGAACCGGACGCTGACGCTGCCTTCCGGAAGGAAGGTGACGTTCCCCATCGACGCCTTCGCGCAGCGCTGCCTGGTCCAGGGCCTGGACGAGCTGGGCTACCTCCGGTCCCACGCGAAGGCGGTCGAGGCGTACGAGTCGGCCCGCCCGGGGCGTTAAGTCTCCATGAGAACGCCCTGCCTCCTCGCGCTCCTCCTCTGTCCACAGGACCAGGAAGCGGACCTGGTGCTCCGCGACGCCATGATCCACGACGGCTCGGGCAAGGACGGCTTCATGGGCGACATCGCCGTCCGCGGCGACACGATCGTCGCCGTGGGCGAGTGGAAGGGCGGCGCGAAGAAGACGGTCGAGGCGAAAGGCCTCGTCGTCGCCCCCGGGTTCATCGACCTGCACTCCCACTCGGACGATCCGATCCTGGCCGAGGCCACGCGCGACAACCACAACTACACCACGCAGGGCTGCACCACCATCGTCACGGGGAACTGCGGCGGCGGGAACGTGGACGTGGGGAAGATGTTCGCCGCGATCGACAAGAACGGCGCCGGGACGAACGTGATCCACCTCCTCCCGCACGGTTCGATCCGCCGTCAGGTCTTCGGCTCCCAGCGGCGGCC